>JBGSME010000001.1:0-6144 GCA_041740335.1 Bryobacteraceae bacterium
GCGTCGGGCAGCGTCAGCGGGGTTTGCGCGGCGGCCGACGCTACGGTCAAGAAGATAATCAGGCTTCTACTCATATGGCAAGAACATGATCGCACTGCGTGGTATGACTCAATCTGTTGCAAAAGGTGACAAATTACATGGAGCTGTCACCTTTCCGGAGCCGAGGCATCTGCATGATCGTATGCACGTCAACGTCCAATGGAAAAACGGAGTTCAATGTGAGATCGAGGCTCGGGGGCACAAGATTTTGTGCGATCAGCCGCGCGAGCAGGGAGGAGAGGACGCGGGGATGACGCCGCCGGAACTGTTGCTGGCGTCACTGGGCTCCTGCGCCGGGTACTATGCCGCTGAGTATTTGCGGGCACGGTCATTGCCGGTGGAGGGGCTGAACGTCCGGGTGCACGCGGAGAAGGCGGCGCAGCCGGCGCGGCTGGGTTCCTTCCGGATTGAGGTGGAATCGCCGGCGATCGAAGACGAGCGGCATCGCGAAGGGATTCTACGGGCGGCGCGGCGGTGCCTGGTGCACAACACGCTGCTGCACGCTCCGGCGATGGAGATTGTAGTGACGTCCGCCGTGCCTGTTACGATTTAGATGTGGGAACTGAAATCGATCTTGCGCGGCGATTGCTTGCCGGGGACAGTTCGGCGTTTGACGAATTTGTAGGTGTGTTTCGCGGGAAGGTCTTCCAGTATTCTTATCTCATGTGCGGGCACCGAGAAGATGCGGAAGAGGTGGCGCAGGAGACGCTCTTGAAGGTATTTCAGAGTTTCAAGCAGCTTCGGGAACCAGAGCACGTGAAGGCATGGGTCTTCCGGATTGCGAAGAACGCGTGCATGATGCGCCGGCGCAAGAGCACGTTCGCGCCGACGCAGGAGATATCTCTCGACGATCTGCGGCCTGCGTGGACGCAGGACGGGGAAACGAGGAAGCTCGAGATCGCGGACTGGAAAGCATTGCCGGATGAAAGCGCGATTGCCAACGAGATGGGCGCGAATCTACGGCGCGCGATCGGGGCACTGCCGGAGATTTACCGGAGCGTGCTGCTGTTGCGGGATATGGAAGAGTTGTCGACGGCGGAGGCGGCGAGTATTCTCGAGGTGACCGAGGATGTGATCAAGACGCGTCTGCACCGGGCGCGGCTGGCGATCCGGCAGAAACTCGACGAGCATTTGCGATCGGCGGAGGCGACGGTATGACGGTTCCGGAATGCAAGGACGTGTTTGCGCGACTATCGGAATATCTCGATCAGGAACTTCCGCCGGACTTGTGCGAACGGATCGAAGCGCACATCCAAGGGTGCCCGCCGTGCGTGGAGTTCGTGGAGAGTCTGCGTAAGTCGAACGATCTATGCCGCCAGTTTCTGGAACGCGCGGATCCGCCGGCGCTTCCGGCAGCGATGCGGCAGCAACTGCTGGATGCCTATCAGGCGTTGGATCTTGGCCAACCGGATTCACGGATGTCCGAGCCAGCGGCGGGCGGCCTGCCAGAGCGCGGTTAGGTCGACGGGGCCGGGAGCTTTATCCAGGGGGAAGTCGGCGGGTGCGATCAACTGCATTTCGTCCATGCCTTCGGCGATCAGCAAATACGCGGTGTTGTTGCGGTACTCAGGGTGGTTGCCCGCTTCCTGGAAGACGTATTGATAGAGGACTTCGAGGTCGACGTAAGACCCCAGCATGTCGGCCTGGGCGGGAAGCGCGGTGGACGTTTCCTGGTTATGAAAAATCAGGAGGCTGCTGAAGGGTTTCACTTTGTTCCGGATACCGAAGCCGACGATGAGAACGGCGGGCCGGGCACGGCGGAGGGCCTGGACGCTGGCCCATTCGACGAAGGTATTGTTGATGAGCAGCGTTCCGTTGCCGGCGAGCAGGGTGGCGCGGAGAAACTCTCCGAGGACGGCGTCGCCGGCAAAATCGGATTCCGACTCCTGGACGCGGAGTGTTTTCAGGTGCTCGCTCAGTTGGCGGGGTCCCTTGATATTACGGTTTTCGACGAGGCGCTGGACTTCGCGCATCAAGCGAAGCCGGTAAGGCGCCAGCCGATCGTAGCTGAGCCGAACGGCGCGGCCGCCGCCGAACGAGCCTAGGCGTTCCCCGGTTTCGATGACCCAGGTTGCGTAGCTGTCCTGGTTCCAACGGGCCGGTTGGCCATCGGGGCTGCCGGTGAGCACGAGGGGCAGGTAGTGCTCGATGTTCTCGGGTGGACGCACGGTGACACGGCGGCCTTTGCCTTTGAGGCGGGTCCACATGCGGTCCGGACCGACGGGGAGGTCGGCGGGGGCGATCAACATCACGAGTCTGGGCCGGCCTTTGGCGGTGATCTGCGCTTCGAGGATCGGATCCAGGCCGGAGAACAGGCGAGCGATTTCGGCGCGCCAAGCGGGGTAGTGGGCGTTGCGGTTGAGGAAGTCGACTTGTTCGAGCGTGAACTGGCCGCGGGGCCATTTGGCGGGAGTGACACCCATTTTGCCTTCGATTTCGAGGAGCGGGGCGAACATTTCCCGGGGCGCTTGTTCGAGCAGAGAGCTGAGCCGTTCGAGATAAGAGCGCTCGGCGGGGAACAGTGTATCCCACGAGCGGAGCTGTTGGACGAGATAGGAGGAGAACGTGACGGGGACGTGATCGAAGGAGGTGCGCGGGGGAGCGGATTGGAACGGCGGAGTCATCCGAAGAGCTCGCGGCCGGCGCACCGCCGAGAGCGGGTGTTTTGATGCCGAGGAGTCTCAGCGGCGGTGGGGGCGATATCGATGTGGCGGATGGGCCTTTCGGATTCCCCTTTGCCTGCGCCGAGAGCGAGCATCCACATCCGGCGGCAAGAGGCATCGCCGCTGCGGTGGTTGAGGAATCCGTTGGCGGTGTTGGCGTCGCCGTCGCGGCCAAGTTCGGGAAGGACGAGCACGACGGTGTTGTCCTTGTAGTGTTCGTTCTGCTGGACTTCGTCCCAGAGCATGCCGGTGAGGCGATCGGTTTTGGTGATGGCCTGGAGATAGAGCGAATAGGAGCCCCAATGGGCGACGTCCATGTCCCAGAAGTTGACCAGCAGGAGGCGCGGAGCGAATTCGCGCATCACTTCGCGGGCAATGAAGAAGGTGAGTTCATCGCCGGAGGTGGGGGCTTCGGGACCGTCGATGAACTGGCCGAGGGCGCGTGTGAGGGTTTCGCGCACGTTGCGATCGAGTTCGCGGCCGCCTTTGAATATGGTCCAGCCGACACCTTCGTAGCCTTCCTGGAGTACGTTTTCGAGGCGGGCGAGGACCTGTCCGCGGTCGGCGAGGCCTGCGCCGGAGGGCTTGCCGGCGATGTCTTTAACGGAGTCGAGAAGGAGCTGCTTGGGGAGGACGACGTTGGCGCCGAGGGGCGAGCCGTAGGCCTGCGCGGTGCTTGCACCCATGGCGGCGAAGCTTTTGTTGGTGGCGATGACCCAAGCGTCGAGGGGACCGGCTTTCATCGCTTTGCGGTAGAACTCGAACAGGGTGGGGGAGGCGGGTGTTTCGAATCCGAAGTCGTCGACGCGCTGCCACTGTCCGGTGACGATGCTGGCGGTGGAATTGAAGTGAGAGAGGACGCCTTGATTCGAGCATTCGCGAAAGAAGAAGCCGTCGTTTTTCAGCGCGGCGAGGCGGGGGATGTTGCGGAGCCCATCGGGCGGGAAGGTTTCGGCGTAGCGGACGCCGCCGCCGAAGGTGACGATGATGACGCGGCGGCCGGCGGGGACGTGCTCCTTCGCTTTCTGCCAGAACGCGTAGAGGGGCGCGGGCAGCACTCGTTGGGAAATGGCCAGACCGGCGAGCTTGAGAAAATCGCGCGTCCGCACCTGCCTTAGTACTCCGTGATCTCGCCGCCGGCGATCTTGCGTTTGGTCTTGCCGCCGAGGTCGAGAGGAGTATCGTAGCCGGGAAGGATGCGGCCATCCGGCGAATAGTAGGGGCCGATATCGCAGGCCATGGATCCCTTGCCCTCTTCGACGAAGGTGATCGAGGTGATGAGCTTTGCGGATTTGTATCCGTAGCGCGAGGGATCGATGAGGCGCAGGGGCGCGCCGTGGTTATCGGGGAGGGTTTTGCCGGCCATACCGAGGACGAACAGGACATGGGGAGCCGCCAGTTCCTCAAGGGAGAAATATGCGTACCACTTATCGGCGCAGTCAATACGCACGGCCTTGGCCTTCTTTGCGGGCTTGGCGATTTCGAGGAGGTGGCCGAAGCGGAAGCCGCTCCACGTGGTTCGGGCGGACCAGCACTGGACGCACTTCATCCGCGTGTTCTGGGTTTCCTGGGGGAAGCGGCGCAGGCGCGCGAGATCCAGCGCGAGGGGCTTTTCGACGAGACCGTTCAGTTGCAGCCGCCATGTAGTTTTGTCGATGGGCGGAACGGGATTGTACCACATGAGGCGGAAGTGGTGTTCGTCGGGGATGTCGCTGGGGAGGAGGAGCTTGACCTTGGCGGATGGGGCTTTCTGGGCGGCGAGAGGCGCCGCGACTCCCAGCAGGCGCATCACGTTTCGGCGGGAATAAGACACGATACTGCGGGGGTATCATCTACTATCACCGCGTACTCTCACTGCGGTGACCGCGGGGCGGTTGGGGCCGCACCCCGGTACCCCGCGCGACTTGGCGAGTGATTCCAAAATAAAGTCCGTAAAGCTTTCAGACGAAGGCAACAAGGAAGCATGCCCGAATTCAAAACCAACTTTCAGAGCATCGACAAGGACATTGAACGCTGGATGGAACTGTATGGCACGCCGGACACTCTTCCAGGCGGAACTGCTGTCCTACGGGGCTTAGGAAAGGCGGAGGACTTCGTGATCCGCCTTTACTACGAGCAGGAGGCCTGGGACGCTTTGATAGACCGCTTTGGAGGGACAACGGCCAACTGGTCCACATGGCCGGAGTTGGCGCGGCTCATTGATGCGCTGCTGGAACGGCGGGATGTCCGGCGGCTAAAGCGCCTTTGGGGCAGCATGATCGCTGAGCACAAGATGCGGTTTTTGGGAATATCACTCCTTCTGCAAGAAGGGCCGCGTTGCGGGGAGCGTAGAGTCGAGATTTTATGGTGGCACCGATTCGGAAGTGAAATTGGCTCGCTACAAGAAGGAACTGCTGGAGACGGTGGAGCACACCCGCCGCATCATGTCAGACCTTGGCGAGACCAATTACGCGGTGAAGCTGGTGGAAGACTATAAGAGCATCGAGCAGGAAATGTGCGGCAAGAAATTGCCCAAGGCCATTGATCGAGCGATTGACGAGAATTGCTTTTGGGAGCTAATCGAAGCCGCCAAGCAGGGTTCCCAATCGATTCCGGAGCAGATGGACCTCTTGCTGATGGCGCTCGAAACGTTCAAAGCGGCTGAGATAAAGAGATTCCGGCTGATTCTGGATGCCCAAATGGACGCGCTTCTCCATTGGGATGTCTGGGCGCTTGCTTATCTCGCGATGCGCTACGCAGGAGGAGCAGTACCGCCTCCTTCCAACTGCCTGGAAGGCGTTGGGCGCCGCGATGTTGGAACGGTATCGTCGGCAAGCCCGATGGGCTCCTCTCGACGTTGAATTAGGAATCAAGCGCCTACAGCTTTGGATACAGGAGTGCAGGCGCCGTACCTGCTCCTGCAAAGCAAGTACTTCGCCGCGAGGGCAAGCGAATTGGGGACAATCCAAGTAAGCGCCGAGCAAGCACGGGATGCCGGCAGTCTCGGCGCGAAACCGCTGATCGTTCTTACCGGGGGCAGGACACGGATGGCATGCTGAGCGCGGGCCTCAGCCAGGGAGACCTCGAGGAGTACCAGCGGATTTGGGTGGAGGACCTTCAACCGCGCCTCGCCGCTCTCTCGACTCGCTCAAAGTGGGTTGTTCTTGCCGACAGCGGTCATGACGTTCCCGCGGATCGTCCCGACGCGATCATAGAAGCAATCCGCGAACTTACTGAAATGGTCCGAAAGCAGTGAAGCGGAGAAATCGCCTCTGAAGGCGTGATCGCCCGATGCGAGCCTGTTTGCGCTACTGAATGCGCGACAGATCGGCTAAGGCTTTTTGAGCGACAGTGCTGTTGGGTTTTACGGCGAGGAGGCGGCGCATCGTTTCGGCGGCCTTTTCCCGGTCTCCGCTCTGCACGTAGAGCCGGCCCAGGTTCAGGTACAGGGCCTCGTCGCCGG
>JBGSME010000002.1:0-2594 GCA_041740335.1 Bryobacteraceae bacterium
GCTGTGCGCGGCGCTGGTGCTCAGCCGCAACTGGGGCGCGAAAGAAACCGCGGCGGCAATCCCGGGCCGCCTGCTCCATTCGCGGAATGGACGTATAGAGCAAACGGTTCGGGTAAGCGGGACGCTCAGCGCGGATCGGGCAGTGACGCTGTTGGCTCCCCGGATGCGCGGTCAGCGAAGCCGGAGCAGCGGCTCCCGGAGTGACTTTCAGATCATTTTGCAGCGGATGGCGACGCCGGGAATCCCGCTGAAGCCCGGCGACTTCGTTGCCGAGTTTGACCGCCAATACATGTTGTCGCGCCTCGACGATTACCGCGCGGATGTGGAGCAGCGCCGGGCGGTTACCAAGCGCGTGGAGGCAAGTATCGCGATTCGGCGCGAAGTGCTTGACCAGCGACTGTTGGCCGCTCGCGCCACGGCCGGCAAAGCGCGGCTGAACATGCGAACGATCCCGGTTCGTTCCGCGATCCAGGCGGAGAATCTACGGCTCCAGCTTGAGGAAGCGGAAGCCTATCTACGGCAGCTTGCCGTGGAAGAACGCTACTTCGATGCTTCCGAGCGGGCCGAGTTGCGGCGCCAGCAGTTGCTTCTGGCCGGAGAGGTGCTGGAATTACGGCGTGCCGAGACCAACGCCGCCAAAATGCGCGTCGAAGCCCCGATTGCGGGAATCGTTGTCCCGGCCCGCATCCGGCGCGGGCAGGAGTACGGCGAGGTGGAGCCGGGCGATGAGATCCGGTCCGGCTACCCCTACCTGCAGTTGATGGATCCGGCTTCGCTGGTACTGAACGCCGCCGTCAACCAAACCGATTCCGATTTGGTGCGGTTGGGAATGCGGGCACGGATCTTTGTCGACGCTCTTCCCGACGTGACGATTCCGGCGCACGTCACCGCCGTTGGCTCACTGGCGGTGGCAAACCGGTATCGCCCGGATTGGGTGCGTTTCGTCAATATCAAAGTGAAGCTGGAGCGGATCGATCCGCGCGTCTATCCGAACTTCTCCGGAAGCGCGGAGTTGGTTCTGGGGCACGCCGAAGGTCTGATCGTTCCCCTGGAATGTGTTTCAGAGACCGAGAACGAAGGCCGCGTGCGTGTGTGGGACGGCGAGCGTGCACGCACCGCGGAAGTCGAGTTGGGAATGCGCTCGGCGACAGAAGTGGTGGTGACGGGGGGGCTGCGGGAAGGCGAGGATCTGGTGTGCGGCGGCGGGTGAGTAATACAATCGAGGGGAACATTCCTTTCGAAACGCGAGGTGACCCAACGATGAAAAAAGCACGCCGTCAATTTCTCACCGCGGCCGGGATCGGCGCTGCGGCCGCCGCCCCCATGGCTGCCGCGCAATCGGCGCCATCAGGCAAAGTGAAGGCTCCGGGCGGCTACAGAATCGGCAATACCTACTACAGTTCCGGACTGGCCGGTGTGCGCCCGGAAGTCCGCAAGGATCCGCTAGCCTTTGGCGGCGACATCAAAGAGCAGACGCACAAGACTCTCCAGGCCCACAAGAAAAACCTGGAGGCGATGGGATCGTCGCTCGAGAACGTTGTGAAGGTGACGGCGTTTCTCGCCGACGTGAAGACGCAGAAGCCGGCGTTCAACGAGGTTTACGCCGAATATTTCAAGGAGAACGCTCCGGCGCGGACGGCGTTGGGCGCGATCTTTCCGGACACCCAGACGCTGGTTGAGATCGAACTGGTCGCCTGGGTCCCCTAACTAACAAAAATGTCTCTCGCCGGCTTCCATCCCCTGGTTGCGGAATGGTTCGCCGAACGGCTGGGCCAACCCACCGAACCGCAGCGCATGGGCTGGCCGTTGATCGCCAACGGCGGCGACGTGCTGATATCCGCGCCCACCGGCTCGGGTAAGACGCTAGCGGCTTTTCTTACCGCCATCGACGGCTTGGTGCGGGAGGCCGAACGCGGTCCGCTCCCCAACGAAACGCGCATTCTCTACGTTTCCCCCTTGAAGGCGCTTTCCGCCGACGTGCACCGGAACCTCGATTTGCCTCTCGTGGGCATCGCGGAGATGGCGGCGCGGCGCGGCGCTACGCTTCATCCGATACGGACCGCGATTCGGACCGGCGATACACCGGCAGCCGATCGCCGGAGGATGGTCACCACGCCGCCCCAGATTCTGGTCACTACGCCGGAGTCATTCTACTTGCTCTTGACGGCGGAGTCGTCGCGCAAAGCGCTGGCGAGCGTGCGAACAGTGATTGTCGACGAGATTCACGCTGTGGCGGGCAACAAACGCGGATCGCATCTTGCGCTATCGATCGAGCGGCTGGCCCATCTCGCCGGCCGGCGGCTGCAGCGGATCGGGTTGTCCGCGACGGTGAGCCCGATCGAGGAAGTGGCGCGGTATCTGTCGCCGGAGGCCGCCATCGTCAATACCGGACACCGGCGGGCGATGGATCTGTCGATCGAAATTCCGAACGACGAGTTAGGCCCGGTGGCTTCGAACGAAATGTGGGCGGAGGTGTATGACCGTGTCGCGCGGTTGATCGGGGAGCACCGGACAACGCTGGTTTTCGTGAACACGCGCCGCATGGCTGAGCGCCTGGCCCACGCGCTGGCGGAGCGGTGCGGCAGTGAGGCGAT
>JBGSME010000003.1:0-6383 GCA_041740335.1 Bryobacteraceae bacterium
AACCACCGGGACGCCGAAGCTCCCCCGTTCAGACAGTCCATCGTGTAAGAAGGCACATCCCCACAAAGCACCCGCCCAAGCCCCTCCACCAGTTCCGGCGACGCCAACCCCTTCCCCGCAATTTTTCCTTCTTCTTCCAGACGCATCCAGGCAGCGTTCACAGCCACAATCGCTCCATCTTCGTCGATAAGCACTGCCGGCGCCCGCACATCGTCCAGTGGCACGGTTGGCGCTTTCACGTCTGAGCCGCTGATTCCCCGCCCCTGCTTCCCCACCTTCGTTCGCATCCGCCGCGCTTCCTCTCCCTCAAACTACGGAACCCTTTAATCCTCGATCACTGCCTCGCCCCGCACACCCGGCGCGGGGGGGACCGACATCCCCATGAGCATATCCGATACCCACCAAGAATACAATTGTCCTCCTTTTGCCCGAATACCCCAAACATTCCCGATCTGGTACTCACACCGCACTCACGCCGCCCCACCATCTCGCTCGCTCCCGGTATACAATGCCCTTAATGAAAATCAACCGAGTCCCCAGCCGCCGCGCCTTCCTCGCCTCCTCCCTCGCCGCCTCCGCCACGCAGCGCGTCCTCGGCGCCAATGATCGCATTCAAATGGCCGTCATCGGCGTCGGCGGCAATGGGACCGGTATGCTCCGCCACCTCCTCGACCGCCAAAACACCACCGCCGACATCAAAGTCATGGCCCTGTGCGACATCTATACCCGCCACAAAGATCGCGCCCAATCCCTGGCCAAGCTCGAATCCAAAGACGTCCACCACGAATATCGCGACCTTCTCGCACGCCCCGATATCGATGGCGTCGTCATTTCCGTCCCCGACCATTGGCATGCCCCCATGGCCATCGAAGCCATGGCCGCCGGAAAGGATGTCTACCTCCAAAAGCCGATGACCCTCACCATCGACGAGGCTCGCCATGTCTCCGCCGCTGCCCGCAAACACTCGCGCATTCTCCAGGTTGGCAGCCAACATCTCGCCGATCGCCGCTACCACCACGCAAAGAAACTGATTGAAGCCGGCCAGATCGGTGACCTCCTTTGGGCCCAAGCCACCTACTCGCGAAACTCCATCGACGGCGAGTGGAATTACTACGTCGACGAAGAAGCCTCACCCGAATCCATCGATTGGAAACGCTGGCTCGGCTCCGCTCCATCCCGCCCCTTCAGCGCCGAACGCTACTTCCGCTGGCGCAAATATTGGGATTATTCCGGCGGCATCGCCACGGACCTCTTCTATCACAAGCTCGGCCCGCTCCTGTTCGCCATGGGGCCCCAATTCCCCGCCCGCGTCAGCGCCACCGGCGGTGTCTACGTGCAGCAGGACCGCGAAGTCCCCGATACCTACGCCACCCTGATCGAGTACCCCCGCTTCTTCGTCAACCTCTCCTCCTCCATGGCCAACGCCGCAGCCAATGAACACTTCGGTGAAACCATCTACGGAAGTAAAGGCACCATCAGCTTCGCGAAGGATCAGGTCGTCCTCGCCGCCGAACCTGTTTGGGAAAAATCAATGCCCGCCGATCACCGCGGCACCCGCACTTTCGATATCCCCGCCGGCGATCTCGTCCCCGCCCACTTCGCCGATCTCTTCGATTGCATGCGCTCCCGCAAACAAACTGTTCTCAATCCAGCCTTCGGCTATCAACTGATGACCGCAATCAAACTCGGCGTCGATTCCTACCGCGAAGGAAAACAGAAACTATTCGATCCCGCTTCCCAACGTGAAATCGCAGCCGCGCCCCTTCGCTCCAGCTACCAGGGCGATGGAAAGAATCGTCCCGGCGGTCGCAAGAAACGGAGCTGAAATACCGGCCCGTTCACCCAGCCATCAACCCGTGCTTTCCGAGCCCGTTTACCTGGATTCCGAGCCCCCTGACCCCGAGGGTGAGGTCTACACCACCTAATCATCCGTCCGAGTCTGCGCCTCCCCCGGCTCACCCTCCGCCGGCGGCGGCGGATTCTTCTTGATCAGCGGCGGACCCTGCGGCGTCAATTCCACCACCCGAACTTCACCCGGATTCCCAATCGGCCCAATCGATCGTCCGTCCCTGCTCACTTCCACCCCGCCCGCATTCCCAATCACCACCTGCGCCCGCTCAGCACCCCGCAATGACCGTACTTCGTTCGGTTGCAGTATCCCGCTATACAGCTTCTTCCCGTTCGCCGAAATCGACACCCACGTCTCCTGCGACGCTACGATCCGCACCGCCATCCCTTCCGCCACCGCGTCCGCCACCACCATCTCCATCTCCGCCGTCCCGTTGCCCAAGTCCTTCGTCGAAACCTGCACGCCCTCCTTCGTGGCCGCCCCGCCCGCCGACGCCTCCCTCATCGCCACATCCGGTGTCACGTTCGACGATGCCGCCCCCTGCGGAGCAGCCGCCCGCGGTACCGTCATCGTAGGCACTGGCACTTGACTTCGGGACTCCGCCACCGTCTCCGACGGCAACACAAATCGTTGCCACCCGACATACACAAGCGAACACGCACCGATCACTCCCGCAAGCGCTACCGCGTACACCGGCAGCCTCGACGACTCCAATCCGGACTCCAGTAAGTCGCGCAACGGCGTCCACGAAAACTGGAACCGCGGCGGCCCCGCCTCTTCCACTACCGGTGGTCCCGGATCCTCATCCGGAAACGCGTTCCTGATCTCCGTCTCAAGAGCGGTGTCTATCTCGAGACCCACCGCCTGTGCATATTGCCTTGCGAAACTGCGCGCGAACAAGGCGCCAGGTAATTGATCCCACTTCCCATTCTCCAGCAACTCCAGATATCTCCCGCTAATCCGGGTCTGCGTAGATATGTTGGATAATTCTACACCTCGACTGAGGCGCTGTTTCCGCAGTACTTCGCCTAGATGAGCCATAACTATTCAATATACCCTAAACTTAGAGAACGCAAGTGGATGAACAAGTTTCACTGAACGCGGCAGCCGCACCCCTAGCCTCCGTCGTCGTCGTCAACTGGAACCGCAAAGCGCTCCTCCGCGCCTGCCTCCAATCCCTCCTCAATCAGCGGGACATAGCCTTTGAGGTACTACTTGTAGACAATGGATCCTCCGACGGGAGCCTTGAAATGGCAACAGCCGAATTCGGCTCCAATCCTCGCTTCCCCCTCCGCATCATCCCCAACCAGGACAACCGCGGCTTCTGCGAAGCCAACAATCAGGGCATCGCGATCGCCCGCGGCGAATTCATTGCCCTCCTCAACAACGATGCCGAAGCATCTCCCCAATGGCTCTCCGCCCTCGCACATTGCTTCACCGATCCCGCCGTCGGCATGGCTGCCAGCAAGATTCTCATCTATGACCAGCCGGACCGCATCGACAAGGTCGGCCATCTCATCTACCCCGACGGCCAGAATCGCGGCCGCGGCACCGGCGAAATCGATCGTGGCCAATATGACTCCGTCGAAGAGATCGCCTGGCCCGACGGCTGCGCCGCCATGTACCGCCGCTCCATGCTCCAACGCATCGGCGGCTTCGACGAGGACTTCTTTGCCTACGCCGATGACGCCGAACTCGGCTTGCGCGCTAGAATAGCCGGATGGAAGTGTCTCTACATTCCACAAGCAGTCGTGCGGCATCATCGCGGCCAAACTCTAGGCCAGATCTCCACGCGGCGTCTGGAGCTCATTGAACGTAATCGTGTCCTTCTCGCGGCAAAGCTCTTTCCGTGGAGCCTACTGTGGCTAAACGGCGTGTACTATCTGGCAAGAATCGCGGCCGGAGCTCTGGCGGCGGCCCGGAACAAGGGCGACGTCAGTCGCTTCCCGGGTCCCTCCGGCAAACTCCGCCTGATGATGGCTCTGCTCAAAGCCGACCTCCAAGCCATCCCGATGATCCCTCGCATGCTCCGCAAGAGAACCGAGATCAACCGGATCCGCAAGTTGAATTCAACGGAAGTGAAACAGTTACTGAACCGATACCGGATCCCGTTGCGCGAACTAATGGAGCAGTCGCAGTAGCCCCGCGCAAGCGCGCCCTCGAAGAACCAATTCCCGAGTCCCAGGAAATCAACGCCTCGGAACCCTGCCCAGCCTGCGGCGGCAAAAATTCCAAACAACTCCTCGAGGGCACTGACCGTCTCTACAACACCACCGACCGTGTCTTTCAGGTGGTCGAGTGCGAAACCTGCCACCTCATCCGCCTCTTCCCTTGGCCCTCCCCCGACGAACTCCGCAACTACTACCCCCCGGCCTACTGGTTCGTCCCTGAGCAGGACCGCGTCTCTCACCTCGAGGAACTCTACCGCCGTACCGTCCTCCGCGATCACGTCAACTTCGTCGCCACCTCCCTCGCCCGTTCCGGTGAAGACACCTCCGTCGCGCCCGTCCTTGACGTCGGCTGCGGCGGCGGACTCTTCCTTCGCATGCTCGGCGAGCGCGGCCATCGCGTCCTCGGTCTCGATTTCTCCCTCGGCGCAGCCACCGCCGCATGGCGCGAAAACGGCGTCCCCGCTGTCTGCGGAACCCTCTCGCAGGCCCCCATTCCTCCCGGCACTTGCTCCGCCGTCACCATGTTCCACGTTCTCGAGCATCTCTACGATCCCGCCTCCTACCTCGACGCCGCCCGCCAACTCCTTCGCCCCGATGGCCGCCTCGTCGTGCAGGTACCCAACGCCGCCTGCTGGCAATTCCTCGTCCTCGGCGAATCCTGGACCGGCATCGACATCCCACGCCACCTTCTCAACTTCCGCCTCAAGGATCTCGAAATCCTCCTCGACCGCTGCGGCTTCGAAATCCTCCGCACCAAACACTTCTCCCTCCGCGACAACCCAGCCGGACTCGCCACCAGCCTCGCCCCCGGTCTCGATCCTATGGCCCGCCGCATCCGTAGCGTCCCCGAATCCCCTCGCCGCAAACTCTTCCGCGATCTCGTCTACCTTTCACTCGTCATCGCCTCTCTTCCGTTCACTCTCCTCGAAGCCGCCTGCCGCGCCGGATCCACTGTCATGGTGGAAGCGCGCAAGAAGTAGCCACACGTGACCCAGGCCGCTCTGCTGGACCGCATCCCTCGTCCACTCCGCCGCCATATCCTCCACTTCGAATCCGTCATTGAAGACTCCACTCGCGCATTCGCCGACGCCCTTCCACAAAACGCAACCGTCCTCGACGCCGGCGCCGGCGAATGCCAATACGCCCATCTCTTCAACCGCCAGCGCTACCTCGCGGTCGACTTGGGCATCGGCGACGCCACTTGGAACTATCGCCGCCTCGATTGCATCGCTGACCTTGCCGCGCTACCCCTCGCCGCCCACAGCTTCGACGCCTGCGTTAACATCGTCACACTCGAACATGTTCGCGATCCCGCACGCGTCATCGCCGAACTCTCCCGATGCCTCCTCCCCGGCGGCCGCATCCTGCTCATCGTACCCATGGAATGGGAAGTCCATCAGTCTCCCCACGACTTCTTTCGTTACACCTGTCACGGCATGCGGCACCTCCTTGAGCAAGCCGGCTTCGAACAAATCCGCATCGATCCCATCGGCGGATACTTCCGCCTCCTCGCCCGCCGCCTCCTCAACGGACTCCAATTCTTTCGCGGACCCGCTTGGTTCCTCGCCGCGCTATTCCTCGCTCCGCCCGCCCTGCTTCTTCCCTTCCTCGACCCCCTCGACCGCGATCGCAACTTCACCCTCGGCTACGCCTGCACCGCCGTCCGTAAACCTGCGCTACCCTGATTTCATATGGCGAAACGTCGCGAATTACTCAAACTGGCCGGCCTCAGTCCCCTCGCTTTCCTTCAGTCCGCCGCCGCCAAGACCCTGCCGAACGCAACGCGCGGACCCAATCAGGCCAAGCTCACCAAGGAACCCTTCGGCGATCTCCGCATCTACTTCGATGGGCCCACCGACGCCCTGAAGTCCATGACCGCCGGAAGCCTCCGCCTCCACCCTGGCGCTTCTCCTCACGAACCCCACCAACACCCCGAAGAAGAATTCCTCCTCGTCACCGAAGGCTCCGGAGAAATCAGCATCGAAGGCAAGATCACCAAAGTCTCCTCCGGCTCGATGATGTACTGCGCCGCCAACAAACTCCACGGCATCGTCAACACAGGAAAAACCCCGCTCCTGTTCTACTTCTACAAATGGGGGAATTAGTGAGCCGCGCCCAATTAGTCGACACCCCGAACCTCAACACCGTGCACCTCGGCACCGGTTACCGAGCCGCGCCCGCCTGCAAGCGGACGAACTCAACCGCCGCATCGCCGTATTCCCCGAAATTCAACAACGTGCCCGCCCCCGCCCGCATCCTCGGCGCACTCATCCTCATTGCCGCTTCGCTCAATGCCCAAACCGCCGGCCGCCGGCCCTTCGTCCGCGCCAGTGGACAAGCCTCGGTCTCCAGCCGCCCCGATC
>JBGSME010000004.1:0-2371 GCA_041740335.1 Bryobacteraceae bacterium
CGGCTGATTCCGCACGCGCGCAATCGCCGCAATGCGCAGATACGCCGGATGGCTGGCGTCGAAGAAGTGGCAGCCGGCCGTGCGAAAAGCGCCAAAGCCGCCGCCGAACATCGCTTCGCGCAGATAACGGTCATCGAATGGGATCCCGCCGTTTTCGCGCGGTTCAGCCACCGTGTCGTGATAGTCGGTGGACCCGTCGAACGCCTGCTCGGTGCCGTAGTACAGACACGGAATTCCCAGCGTCGTCAATTGCACGCCGACGGTATGCGCCACCTGAAAATCCTTGGCTGGGATCGCGTTGCCGGCCGAGAACCGTCGCTTGGCCCGGCCCACCATATCGTGATCGTCCAGAATCGACACGTGATACCGGCCCACCACACGGTGGCTGCCAAGTTGGTCGTGCCCATCGTACTGGCTGAAGAACGCCGCTGGCTCCAGGAACCCTTTGCCAAGGTTGGTGAGCCGCGCCGCCGGGTCGCCAATGTCCAGCGCGGCGTCGAGGTTGCGGCCGAACACGTCCAGGTAGCTGCGCGTCATTTCAGATCCGCCCGTCACCTCGCCCACCAGCAGAAAATTCTCCTTGCCGATCGATTCGGCATATTCGCGGATGCCTCCGCAAAAATGGCGCGACGCATCGAAGGGAACATGTTTCACCGTATCGATGCGAAAGCCGTCGCAGTCGCTAACTGCGATCCAGTAGCGGTACGCGTCGAGCAGAAGGCCGAGCGCCCCCCGGTTCAAATCCTTGAGATCGAAAAAATCCCCACGGCGAAATTCGGTATCCGGATGCAGCGGATCTTCCCACGGCTCAATATCCCACCGCCCGATCTGCCCCGCGCGGGTGTATATGCCGAGATCCTGAAACTCTTCCGGCCAGACTCCGGTTTCAATCGATGCCGGAGGCGCGGTTCCAGCGCTTTGTCCGCGGGCATCGCGCCAACCATGCACCGGATACGGCTCGCCCCAGTGATACGTCATCGTCGAACGCGGCGAGCCCAGGTCGTTGTAAAACCAATTGTTGCCGGTGTGGTTGTAGATCACGTCGAGGATCACGTACATTCCAAGGGCATGGGCCGCGTCCACAAGATCGCGCAGATCCTGGCGGGTTCCGAAACGCGGGTCCACTTCAAGAAAATTCTGTATGCCGTAGCCGTGATAGGTATCGAGGTCGGTACGTTGTTTCCACACCGGGCCAACCCAAAGAGCGGTCACGCCGAGTCCGGCAAGATAAGGAAGCTTCGAACGGATGCCGTTAAGTGTGCCACCGGTGAATCCGCGGCCTGCGCGCATCCATGCGGCATGGTCCGGCGCGCGGAACTCATCGGCGCGGCCCGGTTCGTAGAGCGTCCGGGACTCTTCGTCACCATCGCTGAACCGATCCGGGAGAAGAAAATAGAGGAACTGATCGCGCCACGAAACAGGACTGGGGAATACTGCGCCGCGCGGCGAAAGGCTCGCCTGTTCGAGGCGGCGTGGAGCGTCCGGTTCGATTGGGGTCGGCATTCGCACCTATGGTAGCGCCTCGCGTCTTCGTTGGATATGGGCCGTCTTGTAAGGAATCCGCCGCACTCGCGACTAATTAGACGACAACACGCATGAGGCAAACCGGCAAACAGGAAGGGATCTGGACCGCGTGGGTGGAGCGGCATCGCGGCATTCTCATAAAAACAGCCCGCGCCTTCGCGCCCCCCGGCGACCACGACGACCTGATGCAGGAAATACTACTGAACCTATGGCGCGCGATCCCCAACTTTCGCGGAGACTCGGGCGAATCCACCTTCGTCTACCGCGTGGCGCACAATACTGCGCTCACATGGCAGCGCAGCCGCATCGGCTATCGCAACCGCATGGCTGGATTGCTCCGTCAGTCCGAGATCGTTAGCTCACCGCCGCAACAGGACGACGCCATCGAACGGCTCTACAACGCCATTCGCTCACTTCCCGAAGCGGACCGCTCCCTTCTGCTGCTGCATCTCGACGAACTGAGCTATCGCGAAATCGCCGCCGTCAGCGGGATTACCGAATCGAACGTCGGCGCGCGCCTCACGCGCATCCGGCTAAAACTGGCACACCGATTGGAAGGAGAGTCGCAATGAACTTCGAAGATATCGCCGCGCAGTGGCGTTCCCAACCCGCGGGCCTCGTGAATCGATCGGCGGTAGCCGCCCTCGCCCGCCATCTGGAACGCCGGCAGAAAGCACGCCTCGCCGTGCACGGTGTGTGCCTGGCGATCACAGTGGCGAGCATCACCTGGACACTCACGGTCCTGGCGCGAAAAGGCGGCGCGATGCTCGAGGAAGCATGGCCTGCATTCGCGGTGCAGTTTCTCGCCTTCTCGATCCTGTTGTCCATGATCCGCCGCCGCGCCGCC
>JBGSME010000005.1:0-2717 GCA_041740335.1 Bryobacteraceae bacterium
GCATCGCGCTCACACTGGCTCTCGCCGCCGTATCCGCCGTGTCGGTTCTGTGGCCGCTTGCCGCGCGGCGGGATCGTGAAACGGCGCTCGCAAATGCCGTCTTCTTCGTCACCACGATGTTGGCCGCCGCCGTCGCCGCCGGTGCGGCATTTTTAATGATGGCCGGAGTGGACGGCGCCAAAGCGGCGCTGCATTATGCCTTGGTCGACTTGCCGGCGGACAAATTCTGGTTCGACGGCAGCCCGCCGAATCCATACTTGGCTTCGTGGTGGGACTTTGTCGAGTCGCCGCGAAAGTTCCGCGTCGTGCTGCCGGCCCTGGCCGCCATGGCATTGTTGTTTGGCCTCTGGCGCCGGTTCCGTACCACCGCGATGCGGCTCGGCCGCGACTGGGAAGCGCTCGCGGTCCTAATGCTCGTCTACGGCGCTTTGTCCTGCGTCGCCGTTCTCGGGGTTTACAGCAAACACTACCTATTGCCGCTGGTTCGCCTCCTGGCGATGGTGGCCGTGTTCCTCACCTTCCACTTGTTCACTCAGCGCGCGGCCCGCGCAAGCAAGAAAACCGCCAAGCTGGGCGTTGCCGCCTTCTCCGCGGTGTGTCTGATTGCCGCCGCCGGTTTGGCTCTCGTCACCGCGGATCGCGTCTATAAATTCGTGCAATACCGGCAGAGCGGCGCCTTCGCCTATTCGCCCAACCTGTCCGAGCGCTGGAATGCGTTTATGCACGAGGCTACAACGCTCATCGATGCGAACACCGGGGGAAGTAAACCAAACCTGTGGTCCGTCTACGCTGGCCTGCTCGCTTCCCACTACGGCATCTTTCCGGCTGCGGAGGACTATATGGTTCTGTCAGCCGGCCGCGGACGCTTCGACCTTTACGTCGACAAATTCCGGCGCCGGCAGCCGGAGTTGGTGGAGACCATGGCTGCCGGCTTCCCCTACGAAGAGTGGCTTCAGAACACACGGTGGCAGTTCTATGAGGAGTTACTAGCGAACTACGATCTGCTGCGGCGAGTTGGACACGCCCAGTTTTGGAAAAGGAAGCCGGGGCCATGGGCCGTGACTCCGCAAGTCTTCGAGCCCGTCCCGTTGGAACCCGATGCGAACTCCGTGCGGGTGGCCTCGAACAATCGCGCGGAGCAACTCGGCATCATGCGAATTCACTACTCGATCCACAACCCATGGCGGCGTCTGCCCGTCCTCGGGCTCACTCCCCGGTACATGGCCATGATCTCCGGAACACCCCGCAACTGCGCAGTTTCATTTCCGCCTTATCTTACTTACTACGACTTTCCGGTAAACCTGCCCGCGTCCGGACAAGCCCGGATCGATTTCGTAACGCGAACCCTGCTGCCGGGCGCCGCGTACCGGGTGGAACGCGTCGAGCTGAAGCGGCTTACCTACGAACCTTCGCATCAACATGTGCTTCACCCATTGAACTGAGCCGGTCATGGCAACGCCCCACATAACATCAATTCCATCCGCGCCAAGGGCAACCCTTGCCGGTCATATCGAGATCGCCCGCATCGATCACTGGGTGAAGAACGTCTTCGTCATCCCCGGTATCGTCGTTCCCCTCGCAATGGACCCATCGGCCATCCCGCAGGGCCTCGGCCTGCGAATCCTGTTTGGCCTCATCGCGGTGAGCCTGGTAACATCCAGCAACTACGTGATCAACGAAGTAATGGACGCGCCGTTTGACCGGTTTCATCCCGTGAAGGGCCTGCGCCCCGTTCCCGCCGGCCGCGTGAACGTCCGGCTTGCCGTTGCCGAATGGCTGCTGTTAATGGTGGCCGGCCTCGAGTTCGCATCGTTGGTTTCAACGGCGTTTACCCTCACCATGTTGACACTGTGGCTGATGGGCTGCGCCTATAACGTCTCTCCCATCCGCACCAAGGACATTCCCTACGTCGACGTCCTCTCAGAGGCGGTGAACAATCCGTTGCGTATGCTGGCCGGATGGTTCATCACCGGAACAGTTCTATTCCCGTCCGCGTCTTTGTTACTCAGCTATTGGATGGTTGGATGTTACTTTATGGCGCTGAAGCGGCTGGCCGAGTATCGCGACCTCGACGATCCCGGGCTCGCCGCAGCTTATCGAAAATCGTTCGCCCACTACACCGAAGTGCGTTTGCTCACCGCGATTGTGTTCTACAGTTCCTCCGCCATGCTGTTCTTCGGCGCCTTCCTTGTCCGTTATCGCATGGAGTTACTTCTCTCGGTGCCGCTGATTGCTCTGGTGATGGCGGAGTATCTGCACCTCGCCTACAAGCCGAACAGTGCCGCCCAGCGGCCGGAAGGGCTGTATCGGGAACCGCGCCTGATGGTGCCCGTGATCGTCTGCGCCTGCGTAATGATGCTCCTGTTCTTCGTCGATATTCCCGTTCTTGACTCGATCTTCAGCCCCACCCTTCCGCGCGGGTAGCCCGAGGATCCAAAGGATAGACTATGAGACATCTCAGTGCAAAAATTATAATTCCCGTCGCCGCGCTCGCGTTGGGCGGAGCGGCTGCCCTCGTCCGGAACGCGGGGCTGCCCGAAGTAAGTGTCGAAATGGGCCAGCCCGGTCTTGTCTCGATCAAGGTGAACGAAATCGAAATCCTGCGGCGTGGCGATTTCAAGGTGAATCAGGTCCTCTTGCGGAAACCCAACGGCGAAACGCAAGAGGGTGCTGTGGCCGGCTCCGTTACCGTGGATGCGCCCTCCGGGGTCTCGACG
>JBGSME010000006.1:0-2709 GCA_041740335.1 Bryobacteraceae bacterium
CTGCTGGAGATAGCGGCGCTGCCAGGCGGGGATTGCAGAAACAGGGTCCGCACTGAGACGTTTCCAGGACGACCCGGCATCGCGAAAGGCGAGCACGATGCGGCGGTTTTCATAGAGGCGCGTGCCGCGCGTGGTGGTGAGGAAAGCGTAGTCCTTGCCCCACATCGGCCCGGACTCTTCCCATGCGACAACGGGAACGCCGCGCGGGTCGAGGGCGATCGAGGGCCTGACGGAGAAGTTACTGCCGGTAGTAATCCGTTCCACCGGCCCGGCGGCAGGTCGCGCGTAAATCTGATACGCCCCGGTATCGTAAGCATCCCAGGCGATCCAAAGCTTGGAACCGCCGTAGGCGAGCGCGGGTGACCAGGCGTTGCCTACCCCGCTGCTGGCAGCCTGTTCGGGTCCCCAACGGCGGCCATCGAGTTCGCGGAAGCGGATTGTGGAGCGTCCGGCGTGCAGGGATTGCCAGGCGAGTGCGATGCGGCCGTTGGGCCCACTGGCGAGCACCGGAGCGATGTTAGACCCGGCCGTTTCCGACATTCTGCGGGCGGCGCTCCAGCGCCCGCCGACGCGAGTGGATACATAAACGTGCCATTGGGCGTCTTCGCGTTGGGACCATGCGGCGTGAACCCAGCCGCGAGTATCCACGGCAAGGGCAGGGCCGTTGTGATCGCCCTTGTCGGTGACGCGAATGGAGTCCGTGCCATCACTCACCGTGACGTAATCGCCCTTGTCGCGATACGAGAGCCAGGCGATATAGCGCTCGCCGGATGATCCGAGAGCGATCACGGGTTCGTCGTCGGCAAAGAGTGGTTCGGAGATGGTTTCCGCCTCCGCGAGACGTTCCACTCGCGCATTGCCATCAAGGAACGTGAGCGGGCGATGCAGCGCGGCGTTGGAAACGGTGAACTCGAACGGTGCGCCTTCGACGTCAAAGCGCACCTGGGCGGTTTCGGGTCCGGACACGCGCAGCAGCAGACCCTGTGGAATGAGGCGGCGGATGTCGGGATGGTTCCAGTCGGTCTGGCCGTAGGGGATATTGGTGCGGAGTTGGTTTTCGAAATTGCCAATCTTGGTTCGGAAGGCGAATTCGCCGGAAAGAGCGGCCTTGTCGTCGGCTGAGAAGCGCCAGCCTTCGAGCGCGGCGATTTGTCCGCCTGTCACCTGAACGCGGCCGGACCAAGCCTTCTCCACGGTATCGGTGAGGCCGACGGTGATGCGAAAGAGCGATCCGGCGGGAGCGGGCTTGGGGCGCTGAGGAGCTTGCGCGGTGACGGAACGAAAGTCCACGGCCCACACCAGGAGAACGAGGCTGGCTGCGGCCGGGAGTAAGTTACGGGCGAAGGTTTTCTTGCTCGGCATTGGGGTTGTTGATCCGATAGAAGCTGAGAGAGTTGTCGCCTTGGCGCACCGTCCGGTAGCGCTGCAGCGTGGAGTAGGAATCGGCGAGTTGGTGGCGGGAAGCGTGTTGCGCGATCACGATGGAGTTTCGCTCCGGCGCGCCGGGCTTGGCATCGGCCGCGGCGGCAAGAGCGGCTTCGTACTCGGCGGGCCGGTCATAGGGAGGATCCAGAAAGAATATATCCGCCGAGAGGCCATGCAGAAACGTAGCGGCGCTGCCATGGATCACGCGGGCGCGATGGAGTGCCCCGAGCGATTGGAGGTTCTCGCGGATGAGCGCGCAATTGCCGCGGTTCCGTTCGATGAAGATAGCTTGGGTGGCGCCGCGCGAAATCGCTTCGATGCCAACCGAGCCCGCGCCGGCGTAGGCGTCGACAAAGATCGCGCCTTCGAGCCGCGGAGTCAGGATCGAGAAGAGCGATTCACGAAGACGATCCGGGGTGGGGCGCGTGTCGAGACCGAGGGGACTTTTCAGCCGGCGGCTGCGGAACTCTCCGGCGATGACGCGCACGATTTCTATCTTAACGTCTCGAGCCAACTACAATGTAGGCTTGCCCAAGGTTACCGTCATCGTGCCGACGCTCAATGCCGGGCCGCTGTTGAGTATGTGCGTGGACTCCGTGGATCGCCAGGGATTTCGCGACTTCGAGATCGTGGTGGTGGACAACGGCGGAACAATCGGCAGCGCGTGGCGAGAGGGTGTTCGCGTGTTGACACCGGGAAGGAACCTCGGTTTCGGCGGCGCGATCAACCTGGCGATTCGCGCGACGCAGCCGGAGTTCGTGGCAGTGCTGAACGACGATGCCGAGGCGGAGCCCGAATGGTTAGGAGCGCTGGTTGCGGCGGCGGAAGCGCATCCGCAAGCAGGGATGTTCGCCTGCTGTGTTTTGCTGGGCGAAACGGGCCTGCTCGATTCGGCGGGGATGCTGCTGTGCGGCGACGGCGTGGGCAAGCAGCGCGGGCATCGGGACCCAGTGGAACGATTCGCGACGGAAGACGAGGTGTTGTTTCCCAGCGGATCGGCTGCGATGTACCGTCGGGCAATGCTCGACAAAGTGGGGCTGTTCGAGGAGATCTTCTTTCTCTACGGCGAGGACACGGATCTGGGACTGCGTGCGCGATGGGCGGGGTGGGGTTGCCGCTATGTGGCAGGCGCTCGAGTGCGGCACCGGTATTCGCAGTCGGCGGGTGCGGCGTCGTTGAAGAAGGCCTACTATGTGGAACGGAACCGGCTGTTCGTAGCCATCCGAAATCTCCCGATGGCGATGTTGTGTCGAGCGCCGTTGGTGGCGGTGGCGCGCTACTGGT
>JBGSME010000007.1:0-5743 GCA_041740335.1 Bryobacteraceae bacterium
CGATCTCGCCCGGCAACTCGATCTCAGCGTCGATGCCACCGCCGCCGGTATCCTTCGCGTCGCCAACGCGAATATGGAACGCGCCATACGCGCCGTCTCGCTCGAAAAAGGCCACGACCCACGCGATTTCGTCCTCGTCGCCTTCGGCGGAGGCGGCGGCCTCCACGCCTGCGACCTCGCTCTCCAACTCGGCATCCGCACCGTCCTCGTCCCACGCTTCGCCGAAGGCCTCTCCGCGCTCGGCATGCTCCTCGCCGACGACATTCGCGACTACGCCGCCGGTGTCATCGGGCGCATGAATTTCGAATCTACGTTCCGCCGCCTGGAACAGCGCGCCCGCCGCCAAACGCCCAAAGCAGAACTATCCCGCTCCGCCGATCTTCGTTACAGCGGTCAAAGTTACGAACTTACTGTCCCGTTCACCACGCCGGAACAGGCCGCACAGGATTTCCATCGCGAACATCACCGCATCTACGGATATTCCAATCCCGCGCGCGCCGTCGAAGTCGTCGCGTTGCGCCTCCGCTCCCGCATCGAAACGCCCAAACCGGCATTTCCGCCAATAAAACCGGCCGCCCCCTCCACTCCCATCACGCAACGCCGCGTCTTTACCGGCCAAAGATGGCGCAAGACACCAGTAACTTCGCGCAGCTCCCTGCCACGCGAAGGCGTCAAAGGCCCCGCCCTGATTCTCGATTACGGATCCACGACGTTAGTCCCCCCGAAGTGGCGCGCGCGACCCGACCGTATCGGCAATATTGTGCTAACGCCTCGCGCCTAAGGCAGCTTCAAGTACAGATACGTTGGACGGCGTCTAACTTATTCGCGGATAACCATGCGTGTGAGTATACATGAGTCCAACCAGCAAGCAATCAGTTATAGAGAATTTACAATCGCGTCCGCCACCTGCGCCACCGTCACCATCGCAGCCGCGTCATGAACGCGAATAATATGAGCCCCGCCCAAAATAGCCGCAGCCACCGCCGCCGCCGTCGCCAGCAGCGTATCCTCCTCGCTCGTCTGCGCAAGGAACGACTTTCGCGACGGCCCCGCCAGCACCGGCAGGTCAAGCACCGAAAGCTTCCCAAGTTGCGCCAGGATCCGGGAATTCTCTTCCTTACGCTTGCCGAACCCAAGGCCCGGATCGATCACCAGCCTCGCCGCGTCCACTCCCGCCCGCCGCGCTTTGTTCACGGATGCCTGCAGATCCGTAAGCACCAGCGCCATCGGATCCGCCAGCGGGGCCATCCGCGCCCATGTCTCCGGCGTCCCGCGCATGTGATTCAGCACGAAGCCAACCTTGTGCTCCGCCACAACCTTCGGCAACTGTGGATCGAACGTCAGATTACTCGGATCGTTGATAATCTCCGCCCCCAGCTCGATCGCGCGTTCCGCCACCCCAGCCTTGTACGTATCGACACTGATTGGAATCGTCAGCTTCCCGCGCAGCCGCTTGAGCACCGGTATCAGCCGCCGCAATTCATCCTCCTCGTCGATCCGCTTTGACCCCGGCCGCGTGGACTCCGCGCCGATATCGATGATCGCGGCACCTTCCTCCTCCAGCCGTAACGCGTGCGCATAGGCACGGTCGGGATCGAGGAATTGCCCGCCGTCGGAGAAACTATCCGGCGTTACATTCACCACCCCCATCAACAAAGTCCGTTCGCCGAGTTGCAGCTCGCGCGACCCAAGCTTCCACAAAGAGCGTTTTCGAGTAGTCATTTTCTATCCGTATTCGAACCCGGCGATCGCCAGGATGCCCGTGTTATGCCTCAGCAACGGCGGCGCGCCCGGCGTGCATCGCAGGGACATCCGCGTGAGCGTGCGATCCGGCTGGAATCCGAATTCAATCGCAAGCTGCACCGCATCTTTGTTCTCTGGAAACAGATCCCAAAGAACTTCGCTCCCCCCTTGCTTGGCCAAATACCATTCGAGCAGCAACCGGGCAGCCTCCCGTGTGCGAACAACGGTCGGACCGAAATAGGACGCCCGCGCCCCGGGCCTCCCCATCGCGTATCCGAATCCCGGCACCAACCCCGCGTCATGCTCGGCGCTCAATGCGCTCAGCAGCGGCTGCCGCGGCGCGCCAAAGTAGGCGCGGTCAAACGAAGGGTCGAGGATGTAACGCGTCAGTTCGCGCGTCGAAGCCACCGCCGGGCTGCCCCCGGGCCGCTTCCAGCGCTCAACGGTGCACTCGTCTGTGAAACCGAGCTTCGCATATATCGGGTGCCCTTCTTCGGTGGCGTCCAGTTTCGCCCAGCCCACTTTGTGAGCTCGCAAGTAGGCGAGCGCATGGTTGAGCAGCGCGTTCGCGTTGCCCCGGCCCCGGTTGGCTTTGTCGGTCAGCACCATGCCGATCCAGCCTACCTCGCTGGCGTAGCGGATCGCGGTGGTGCTTGAAACCACCTGCCCGCCGCTTTCCATACCAAAGCATCCTTCCGGGGCCAGATCCATCATGCGCTGCCAATCGGCGGCAGTCTGATTCCAATTGGCCTGCGTGCTCAGCGAAACCAGTTCCGGGATATCAGCGGTTCGAAGCAGTCGAATTTTATTCATAGCGGAGACATTCCACGGGATCCAGACCGGCCGCGCGGCTCGCCGGATAGTATCCGAACAGCAAGCCCACCCCGATCGAAATCCCAAGGCCCAACGTCACCCAAAACGCCGACAGCGTGGCCGGCACCGACGGAATGAATGTTCGGACCAGAAATGCAATGATCGCACCAATCGCCAGTCCGATGCCGCCTCCCACCACGCTGAGCGTCGTCGCCTCCAGCAAAAACTGCACCCGGATATCGGATGCCCGCGCCCCTACCGCCTTGCGAATCCCGATCTCAGCCGTCCGCTCGGTCACCGAAATCAACATGATGTTCATCACTCCCACGCCGCCGATCAGCAGCCCCACCGAACTGATCACCGCCGTCAGCAGCACCAGCGCCCCCGTCAGGCTGTTCCACAGATCGGTCAGAAAATCCGGCGAGAAAATATCGAAATCGTTCTCCGCGCTATGCGGCACACGCCGCAGCCGCCGCATCAGTTCCGTCACTTCATTCACCGCCGCCGCCGGATCCACATCGCGTGCCGCCGTAAACGCCACGAAGAACTCCTTGGCCTCCGGATAGTATTTCCGAAACGTCGTCAGCGGAATGCACGCCACCTGATCAAGGCCCGGTCCCCCGAACAGCCCCGGATCCTTTTCGAGAACCCCTATCACTTCCATCCGCTTTCCATTCACCCGCACCGTTTTCCCGATCGGATCCACATGTGGAAACAACGCGCCCGAGATCGCGTCGCCAATCACCACGACATCCCTCGACCGCGACAAATCGTAAGTCGAGATGAACCGCCCTTGCGACACGGCGAACAGCGGAATCGCCAGCGCATGTTCCGGCTCCACCGCGCGGAGAAGGATCCTCTCCACGCGCTCCCCTTCATACCGGATGTCGTTCGCCTCGTCCGGACGCAACTCACCCGGCGTCGACGGCCGGCTGCTGAACACCGTCGCGATATCGATCGTCCCGGCGTTTGCCCGCAAGTACTCCGCGTCGCCCGGGTTCAAATACCGGCGCCGCCGCATTGCCTCCGGCATTCTCCCCAGCCGTAGCGCGGGAGAGAAACGCATCAGAAAGTACGTCCGCGATCCCATGTCCTCCACCCGTTTACTGATGAACCCGTTCAGCCCCGTTACAATCGCCGCTACCGAAATCACAGACGTGACGCCGATCACGATCCCCAGCACCGTCAGCCCCGTGCGCACCTTGTGCGTTCGCAGTGACTCCCACGCCACAGACAGATTCTCCGCCACCCGCGCGTAGGTCACTTCTCGCTCCGTAACGCCGTCACCGGATCCAGTTTCGCTGCCCGCGTCGCCGGTACAATCCCGAAAAACAAACCGATCCCGCTGCTCAGAAAGAATCCGAACCCCGCCACCCAGCCTTGTACCGACGCCGGAAACCCCGTAAACGTCCGCAGGCCCAACGCCGCCAGAAACCCAAAGCCAATCCCGATCGCTCCGCCAATCGCGCACTGCACCAGGCTTTCGCTCAAAAACTGCTGCAGTATGTCCTGTTGCGTCGCACCCACCGCGCGCCGTACCCCTATCTCTTTCGTTCGCTCGGTAACGCTCACCAGCATCACGTTCATGATCACGATGCCGCCAACAACGGCGGAGATGCCGCTTACCATCAGAAACACCGCGAAGAATGCGGAGCTGATACTCTGCCACAGCGAGATGTAACTTTGCGCCGTGCCGATGTAAAAGTCCTCCTCGTCAGCCGGACCAATATGCCGCCGCGCCCGCAGGATCAGCCGCGCCTGATCCTGCGCATCTTCGAACGCCGCATCGCCCGCCGCCGCCCGGATCTGCAGCACCACGCTGAACCGGCTTCCCCGTAACTTCACGAATGATCGCATCGGAATCACCGCAAAGTTATCCTGCTCCTGCCCAAGTATCGAGCCGATCTTCTCGTACACGCCCACCACCGTGTACTCCTGGCTCCCGATCCGCACCAGCCGCCCCACCGGGTCAAGCCCCGTGAATAGCGTGTCCACGATTCCCCATCCAATCAAACACACCGCTGACGCGCGCTCGTCCTCTGGATCGGTGAAATAGCGCCCCCGCGCCACCGTCCGCGTATCGATCGTCCCCATCGAAGCCGTTTGTCCCAGGATGTTGCTATCGGCCACTTCCTGATTGCCGAAACGAATACTCGAGGTCAGCGTCGCCTGCGCGCCCACGCGCTCGCAGCGCCAACACCCCTCCGCCACCGCCGCCGCGTCCTCCATCGTCAGATACCGGTGCCGCAGAGCTTTCATGATTACCGAGAAATCCGTTACCGCAAACGGCACTCGCGAAATCTGAAACACGTTCGTCCCCAGGTTGGCGATCTTCTGCTCCACATACAGATTCGCCCCCTGGATCAGTGTCATCACCGTGATGATCGTCGCAACCCCCATCGTGAGCCCCAACATCGTCAGCACAGACCGCAGCTTGTACGCCCGCAGCGATTCCACCGTCTGCGAAAGCGTGTCCCTCAGGGATAGCATCTACTCAGTTAACGTCAGCGCACCGGAACGTACTGCCTCAGAAATGCATAACTTTGCCGGAGCGCCGCGTTCCGGTTCTCGATCGGCCCCTCATAGGCGCGATCCTCCACCTCCACGCAAACCGGCCCGTGATATCCCACATCGGTCAGCATCGAAAAGAAACGCCCCCAATTTACGTCGCCCAACCCGGGCAGCTTCGGCGTATGATACTCGTTCGGATGCGCAAGTATCCCCACTTCATCCAACCGTTCCCGATCCACCCGCGCGTCTTTCGCATGCACGTGAAAGATTCGATCCTTGAACTCCCGCAATGGCCGCAGGTAGTCCATCTGCTGCCAGACCATGTGCGACGGATCGTAGTTCAGCCCGAAGTTCGCCGACGGTATGTCGTGGAACATCCGCCGCCATATCGCCGGCGAGACCGCCATATTCTTCCCGCCCGGCCATTCATCGGCGGTGAACGACATCGGGCAGTGCTCGATCCCGATTCGCACCCCTTCATCGGCGGCTAGCGCGATCAGCGGCCGCCATACCTCCAGAAAACGCGGCCAATTGTCCTCCACGGACTTCGTCAGGTCCCGCCCGATAAACGTGTTTACCGTATCCAGTCCCAGCAGCCGCGCCGCCCGGATCACCTTGCCCAAATGCTCGATCGCCACCGCGCATTCTCCGGCATCGGCCGCCAACGGATTCGGAT
>JBGSME010000008.1:0-3830 GCA_041740335.1 Bryobacteraceae bacterium
GGCAATCGCGTGTATCCCGTCCGGCGCGCTCACCGTGCACTTGCCGGGCGCAGCCTCCCCGGCTACCACTCGCTCCGCAAAGGCGCGGCACCCAGGGCTTCCGCACGCCCCGCAGTTGGCATGGGGCAGCATTCGCTCCACCTCGTCAATGCGAGGGTCCTCCCACACCAACAGCTTCTTGCCGGCCAGTGCCAGGATCGCAGCCAGCGTGCACCCGATTGCCGCCATCACTGCCCCGCTAATCAGGAAGTCCGCCATATCCCTCCGCTGTTGGGTGAAATCGCGCAACTCCCCGTACACGCTTGCGGCCAGCGTAACCAGCGCCATCCCTTTGCAGATAGCGTTTTGAAGCCGCGATTGAACTGCTTTGCATCCACGTGTTGATTCGCCCGAACAGATTGCGGTGCAAATCGCTCGCCGTATCGAGGACGGCCCGGTTGGTTCCCGGATTGCTCAAACACCAGGCGGACCGAATAGGATGATCATGGAAGCCGTATCGATACGCCAACCCGCAAAGACGGTGGCCGAGCATATCGTCGAAATCGTCAGTGACTCGGGCGAGGGCGCCCAAACCTGCGGCCAGATGTTCGCCTCCCTGTGCGCCCGCAACGGCAACAGCATCTGGACCGTGGAGATTATTCCCGCCGAGATCGAACCGCCCGCCCGGTCGCGAGCCGGGGCCAGCGGGTTCCGCATCCGCCTCGCAAGCCGCAAGGTTACCAACGCCGGCGATGGCGCCAACATCGCCATCGCCTTCAATGAGCAGGTTCTCTACAGCCGGATCGACAGTGGCGCTCTGCTCCCCGGCACCATCGTTTTTCTTGACCAATCGTGGGCCGATGATCCGGTGGACCACATTCGTGAAAGCTATGCCCGAGCCACCGCCGACTTCCGACAGCGCGGCCTCCTCGTCGTCGAGATTCCAATCGAGGAAGAGTGCCGGAAGGTCACCGACGATCCGCGGCGCGGTAAGAATATGTGGGTCCTCGGCCTCCTGTCGGCCCTCTACGATCTCGATCCGGACCTGGTCCGCTCCGCCCTGACCGCGCGCTTCTCCAAAAAGGGCGAAGGAGTCGTGGCGAAAAATCTTGCCCTCCTCGATGCTGGTTACCAATGGACTCTCGATCACATCTCCGAACGCTTCCGCGTTCCCCCGCAAACCGCGACCGGGCCGATGGTGGTGATGAACGGCAACCAGGCCATCGGGCTCGGTCTTATGGCGGCGGGGATGGAAGTCTGTTCGATGTACCCGATCACCCCGGCCACTTCGGCTTCCCACTTTCTTGCCCAGACATTCCAGCAGGTGGGCGGATTCGTGCATCAGGCAGAGGATGAGATCGCCGCCATCGGTTTCGCGATCGGGGCATCCTACGCCGGCAAGACCGCCGTCACCATTACCTCGGGACCTGGCTTGGCGCTCAAAACGGAGTTCCTCGGTTTCGCCGTGATGGCCGAGATCCCATTGGTCGTCATTGTCGTCCAGCGCGGAGGCCCGTCAACCGGGCTCCCCACCAAGATCGAGCAGGGCGACCTTCTCGCCGCTCTATACGCCTCGCCGGGCGACAGCCCGAAGATCGTCCTCGCGCCCGCCACCATCGAGGAGTGCTTCCACTTCATGATTCTGGCCCGCAAACTCGCCGAAGAGTTCCGTGGTCCGGTTCTTGTTCTCAGCGATGCCAACCTCGCTACCGGGCAGCAGCCGTTCCCCAGGCCGCAGCCGCGCGAGAGCTGGCTCGCTGCAATGGTGGACACCTCCGCGTGGGATGCGGAAACGCCTCCGTTCGCTTGGGATCCTGAAACGGGACTGTCGCGGCGGCCGGTTCCCGGCCAGAAGGGCGGCCAGTTCGTGACTACCGGCCTCGCCCATGATCAGGCCGGCCACGTTGCCTATGAGTCCGGAATCAACCAGCGCGGCATGGACATGCGCAGCCGCAAACTCGCCGTACTCCAGCAATCGTTAAAACAGCCGGCGATCCACGGCGACGCTGAGGGTGACCTGCTCGTCGTCGGTTGGGGGTCCACGCTCGGCGCAATTGAGGAAGCCGTGGACCGGTTGCGCGGCGAGGGCCTCCGTGTCTCCTCGCTGCACCTGCGCTTCCTCTCCCCGATGGAACCCGGACTCAATCAGATCTTCGCCCGGTTCCGTCAGGTGATGACGGTGGAAATCAACTATAGTGATCAGCCCGAACATCCCTACATCACCGAGGATTCGCGCCGCTATTCGCAACTCGCCTGGCTGCTTCGCGCGCGCACTCTGGTGGATGTCGATTGCTGGTCCCGTGTGCCCGGCAGCCCTCTGCCGCCGGCACAAATTGAGCAGGAGTTGCGGCGGCGTCTCCAAGGCATTCAAGGATAGAGGAGTTTTTATGCATGGATTGAGCAGGGATTGGGAAATCGAGCCCCAGCCGGTGGTCTGCACCCTGGAAGACTATCAGGGCGCCAAGGCGCGCTGGTGCCCCGGCTGTGGCGATCACTCCGTGCTGCGCGCCGTGCAGCGCCTCGCCCGGGATAGTCAGCTTCCACCGGAACGGACTGTCGTCGTATCCGGGATCGGCTGTTCCAGCCGCTTCCCTCATTACATGGCCACCTACGGGTTCCACGGTCTCCACGGCCGTCCGTTGCCGGTGGCGTGCGGGATTCGCAGCCGCCGTCCGGATCTCCATATCTTCGTGGTCACCGGCGACGGAGACTGCTGCGCAATTGGAACCGCCCACTGGATTCATGCCATCCGCTACAACATGAATCTAACGATCCTTCTGCTCGACAACAATATCTATGGCCTCACGAAGATGCAAACTTCGCCCACCACCCGGCACGGCGAAAGGTCCAACACCCATCCCGGCGGCTCCTATTTCGCGCCGTTGAACCCCATATCGGTTACTCTCGGAATCGCCAACGCCAGCTTCGTGGCTCAGACACTGGATTGGAACCCGCCCCATTTGTACGCCACCATCAAAGCGGCTCACGAACATCAGGGCGCCTCATTCGTGCGCGTGTTTCAACGCTGTCCCCACTACACCTCCCACATCTTTCAGCCGGCGCAGGAAAACCCGTCGAACGTTCTGGTGATGACCCATCCAGATGGCATCAGTCCCGATCCCGCCGCGCTCGGCATGTTCCCCAATCGCGTGGAACACGATCCAGGCAATCTCGCCGAAGCGCGGGCCCTGGCGGACCGGCCCGAAATGTTCACCATCGGCCTGTTCTACAAGTCGGACTCCTGCTACCGCTACGATCTGGAAACTGCCCACGGCCTCGGGCAATCGGCCGCCGACAAGACCACGGCCCTCAACAACGCCCTGGACCGCTTCGCTGTCTGAGATGTCCGGAAAGCTGCCAGCCATGAACCAGAGCACCGATTCTCCGGTCGCCCCCGCGAACTCCTCTTGGCAGGAACACCTGCGCACGTTTCACCTCACCGGTCATGGTCTCGAAGAGCCGGACCCGCGTCCACTCCGCCCCTCCGTGGTCGAATCGGTCATCGCCGCCGGCGGACTGAAGAGTGAATTCCCAGCTTTCGCATCCGCCGCTTCGCCCCTGTCCAGTCTTGCCGAAGCAATCGGTGACGGCAGCAAAACCGTCTTGGACGCGCTCGGAAACGTGGCGCTGGATCCCTCCGGAACCGCCTTCGATTCCATCCCCGGCGTTACCATTCCGTCAAAAGAGGCCCGCACAGTCCTGTCGCGGGGAATGCTGTTTCCCTGCGATGCCCGGTCGCTGCCGCGAATGTACGGCGGCGTTCTCCACGCCGCCAGACAGCCGGCCCGAACCGAATGGCTCGCTCGCGTGAAGGATCGCGCCGATCGCCTGCGCACTCTGCTTGCCGCCGC
>JBGSME010000009.1:0-7527 GCA_041740335.1 Bryobacteraceae bacterium
CTCGCAAAGCGGCTCGGTGCAGGACTGGTTCTCGTCCTTTCCCGAGGCGACGGGCGCCAAGTTGCGTTCCATTCCCCCGGCCAAGCCCGGCCAGATATCGCTGGGCCATGTGACGGTCATCGCGGAAGCCAGCGGCCTGGCTCATCCCTTCCAGATCGCCTTGCCGCGTGGCCCCCATGGTGTGTATAGCGTCCGCACGCTGCCCAGAGATCCTCGTCAGACTGCGTTTCTCCATGTAGATCAGTATTCCGGCAAGGTTCTGGGCGACGTACGTTTCGATGCCATGAAGCCCATGGCGCAAGCCGTCAGCATGGGCATCGCGCTGCACGAAGGCCGGCTCTTCGGCTTTTGGAACCAAATGCTGGGCGTTTTGGCCTGTCTGGGCGCGTTTACGTTGTCCGGCAGCGCGGCGGTGTTGTGGTGGAAGCGCCGCCCGGAGGGCCGCTTGGGCGCTCCACGGATGGTCAACAGCTTCCGCATGCCGCAGGGTGTCGTGGCCCTATCGGGAGTGATGGCGCTGATCTTCCCGGTCGCCGGAGCTTCCCTAATTTTGGTTCTGGCGTTCGATCGCTATTTATTGCCTCGCATCCCGCGCTTGCACAGGATTCTGGCGAACTAAGTAAGGCGATTCCGGCTTGTGAGGGCAGCCCCTTGCAAGCCGGAATCTTTAACCAACAAATGAACGAGGGAACATACTGTGAATCGAAGAAACTTACTTCTACTACCTTCGCTAGTTGCCGCACCGTTGGCTTTACGTGGGAACACCGCCGCCGGCGATCCTCGGCTGGAAGGATTATTTGCCAGCTTCATCGCGCCGTGCTGCTGGAATGGCAACCTGCTAACGCATCAATCGCCAAAGGCCGACGAACTCCGTACGGAAATTCGCAACGCAGTCTTGGCGGGACAAACGGATGAAGACATCAAACGGAGTCTGGTCGCAAAGTACTCCCTGCGCATACTCTCGCTGCCTGAGGGAGTTCGACTCCAATGGCTAAGTTGGATGCCGGTGGCAGGCATGTTTGCCGGCCTTGCTGCAATCGCTGTTTTCATGCAGCGATCCTTGAGAGTCCGCCGGAAGGATTCGCAACCCGCGCACGAGCCGCTGCCATCTTTACCCGAATTCGAGGATGTTTGAGATGAAAAGTATCTTCCTGCTGTTCACGATGGCCTCCCTTGGGATCGCCGAGACACGACGCGTAGAAACCCCGGCCGCGGCTGAAAGTGGCATGGCCTCCCTGACAAAGGGACCCGATGGAACAGTCTACCTTTCGTGGACCGACACGCTTCAACCTAAGGAACACGCACTGCGGTTCTCGCGTTGGACAGGATCGGCTTGGGCTGAACCGGAGACGATTTCCCGTGGTCAGAATTGGTTCGCCAATTGGGCCGATTTCCCAGCGCTAACAGTGCTGCCGAATGGCTCAATGCTCGCGCATTGGCTTACGCGGACGGATGGAGGAGGCTCATATGGATACGGAATTCGCGTAGCTCAGAGGATACCCGGCCTAGCGCAATGGCGCGAGATTCACGGGATCGGCCTTGGCAATCCTACGGACTACGCAGGCTTTCTCAGCTTCGTTCCCGGCGAAGCGGCAGCACTGTTCCTCGCGCCACCGTCCGCACCGCAGAATGCCTCGGCCGGTGACCATGAACATGGACATCGCAAGACCGTTCGTCAAATTGGCTTCGACAACAAAGGGAAGGTGAAAGATGAAGGCGAGGTCGATGCGGACGCTTGCTCTTGCTGCCAAACGGCGATCGGCAGGACGGAGCGTGGTTTGATTGCGGCTTATCGCGACCACCAGCCGGGAGAAATCCGAGACATCGCCATCATACGTCAGATCGATGGCGTCTGGACCAAGCCCCGGCCACTCCACAACGATGGATGGAAGATCAATGGATGTCCCACGGACGGCCCTTCGCTCGCTGCATCTGGCTCGCAAGTAGCCATCGCTTGGCTAACCCGCGCTGGCGAAGTGCCGAAAGTTCAAGTCATACTTTCGCGCGACAACGGCGAAACTTTCTCAAAGCCAGTTCGTTTGGATTCTGGCAATCCATTAGGACGCCCCTCCATCGTGGCGGCCAATGGCGGCGAGTTTCTCGTTGTCTGGCTTGAGAAGCTCGATGCCAACCAGAATGAACTTCGAATCAAACGCGTACAAGCAAACGGAGATACCTCTGAGCCCGCCGTCGTCGCGCGAGTTCCTATCGGACGCGCCGCAGGATTCCCGAAGATTGCCGCAACAGGCGAACAGATTTTAGTGGCTTGGCGCGATCAGAAGGTTCGCACAGCCTTACTCACAACTACCCAACTGAAACGAGAGAAATAGAGACACGAATGAGAGTTCTTACGTACGTGGCCCTCATAGCCACAACCATTTTCACTTTAGAAGCGCAGACATCCTCCGCAACGCTGAGCGGAGTCGTCGTCGACCCACAGGAGTCGGTGGTGCCGACCGTGACCGTTACGCTCATCGATCCTGCGAGAGGCATAGAACGAAAGGTTATAGCCAACGGTTCCGGCAGTTTCTCGTTCACCCAGATCCCCGCGAGCACCTACGAAATTCGAGTGGAGCATCCGGGGTTCCAGAGATCGCGTCTGACGGGACTCGTCCTGAATGCGGACGATCAACGCTCGGTTCGCGTCCGTCTTCAAGTTGCACAACGCGACGATACCGTAGTCGTTACTGACGAGGCGCCCTTGGTCCGGGAGTCTCCTTCGGTGGCGACCACCGTGGATCGGAAGTTTATTGAAAACCAGCCGCTCAACGGGCGGAGCTTTCAGTCGCTGATTCAATTGTCGCCAGGCGTCGTGGTGACGCCGGCCAGTATCATTTCGCAAGGCCAGTTTTCGGTAAATGGACAACGCCCCGGGGCGAACGCATTCAGCGTGGATGGAGTTAGCGCGAACTTTGGGTTACCGGCGGCCACTTCGCCCTATGAGGGCGCCGGTGGCAGCGTGCCCTCCTTCTCCGCACAAGGCGGCACCAGTTCGCTGGCGTCGGTGGACGCAGTGCAGGAGTTCACGATCCAGACTTCGACTTACGCACCGGAGTATGGCCGCCAACCAGGAGCGCAAGTCGCTATTGTCACCCGGTCAGGTACCAATGCGCTGCACGGGAGCGCATTCAACTACTTCCGCAACGACAAGCTGGACGCAAATAGCTGGTTTGGCAACTTCAACGGGATCAAGCGTCCCGCCCTACGACAGAATGACTTTGGCTTCACGGCGGGTGGACCGGTCTTGATCCCCAAGCTCTATGATGGCCGGAATCGTACTTTCTTCTTCGTATCTTACGAAGGGCTGCGCCTCATTCAGCCGGTAGTGCTCACTGGCGCTCGCGTTCCTTCGCTCGCAGCCCGCCAAAACGCGACCGGTGCCGTCAAGAGTTTGCTCGAAGCTTATCCCCTTCCCGTGGCGGCTCCCTTCGCCGATACGCCGTTGGAGACCCCATACACGGTGGGATTTTCAAACCCATCCACGCTGAATGCCACGAGTTTCCGCATAGATCATTCGCTGTCTTCGCGATTGACAGTTTTCGGTCGGTTTAACTACGCGCCGTCCGAAAGTCGGGAGCGGGCACGCTTTGCCGCGGCCAGCTTCATCGCCAAACTGCCAAATGAGACGAAGACGCTTACCTTGGGCAGCACGGCGGTACTAAGCCCATCGCTCAACAACGACCTTCGCTTTAACTACAGCCAATCGATGGCGGCGCAGGTCTATGTTCAGGACACGTTCGGCGGGGCGAAGTTACTTTCCAACGACATTTTATTTCCTAGTTTTACCGATCCCTCAAAGTCGCTTTATTACCTCACCATTGGCGGCAACGACGAGAACACGATCAGCCCTGGCACCTTCAGCCGCAATGTCCAGCGGCAAATCAATATTGTTGATACGGCCAGTTGGACTTTTGGCGCTCACGCCTTGAAGTTCGGCGTCGATTATCGCCGCCTTTCGCCCACGATCGGTGGTCGAGAATATGGCAAGACACTTAGCGTTCCGACGATCACGCAACTCGCCACCGGCATTGTGCCTAGCGGAACGATCACCCGCATCCCCGGATTCCTGGAACCTATCTATCAGAATTTCTCCGCATTCTTGCAGGATGCTTGGCGGGTGGGTCCCCGGCTCACGTTGACGTACGGCCTGCGCTGGGAATTGAACCCCGCACCGTCGAGCACACCCGCGCGAACAGTGACGGGCATCGAGACGCCCAGCAGCGCCACGCTGGCTCCGGCCGGTACGCCATTCTATGGAACGCTGAAGAAGAACTTTGCACCGCGCTTGGGTGTCGCTTATCAGCCCTTCGCCGGCCGCGGCACGGTGATCCGGTCTGGATTCGGAATCTTCTACGATCTCGGTTACACGTTGCTTGGTACGGCACTGAGCCCGACCTTATTTCCGTTCGCCAGCAGCCGTACCGTCACGAACACGCCGATTCAGGACCCGGTTTTCTTTGGCGAAGTGCCATCGGTTAACCTGAATCCGCCCTATCCGCGGCTGTTCGCGTATTATCGCGATTATGCCGCTCCACGCACCTATCAGTACAGTCTGGCGATCGAACATCCGCTGGGCCTCTCCAATTCGCTCTCGTTGAGCTATGTGGGCGCCGCGGGTAGAAACCTGGGGCGCGTGGAGAGTCTGCTTCCGGCAGTCCTGCAAAACCCGAGCTTTACACGCATCGACGCGGTCAGCAGCACGGCTTACTCGGACTACAACTCGCTGCAGGCGCAATTCAAGCGTCGCATGACGAAAGGATTGCAAGCACTCCTCTCCTACACATGGTCCAAGTCGTTGGATACATCGTCCGACGAATCCAACTCGAACTTCCTGCCGCCCAACGCACGCTATTCGGTCGCCGCCGACCGGGGACCTTCGTCCTTCGACTCGCGCCATACCTTCAGCGGCTCTGCCAGCTACGAGATTCCGGCTCCGTTCTCGAATCAGGCCGTGAAGGCGGTATTGGGAGGCTTCGCCTTGGATTCCATCGTCCGGCTTCGAAGCGCGCTTCCCATATTGGTTGTGACTGGCCGGGACGCGCTGGGCCTCGGAATCACGAGCGTCTCACGCCCCGATTACGTGCCGGGCCAACCACTCTATTTGTTTGGAGCTGGTTACCCTGGAGGCTGGATCTTCAATCGCAATGCGTTCGACGCGGCTACTCCTCAGGCGCAAGGCCGTCAAGGAACATTGGGACGAAATGTTCTCCGTGGATTCAATCTCCATCAGGTTGATCTATCCGTGCGTCGCCGTTTTCGCATCACCGAGGCAATCGGCGTAGACTTCCGCGCCGACGCTTTCAACTTGTTCAATACTCCGAATTTTGGCAACCCCACCGGCGTAATGACCAGCGCCAACTTCGGAAGGTCCACAGCCATTCTGAGCACGGGCGTCACCGGCGGTCAGAATCCGCAGTTCCAGATCGGAGGGCCGCGTTCGCTACAACTTGCGCTTCGCTTTCAGTTCTAAGGGGACGCTATTCCCTTGCCAACCCATGTTCAATTCCAACCTGAAGGAGCATTTCTTATGAAGATAGCTGTTTTCGGCCTGATAATGGCCGCCTGCGCGCTGGCTCAACAGCCGGTGTCGATTCAATTCAAGGCCGTAGTCGGTGGCGACGACCTCACCTGCGGCAAGACCTATCCCGGCATTGGGACCTCAAAGTCCACGATCACGCCGCGTGACTTTCGCTTCTACGTCCACAACGTCCGGCTAGTGGACGCAGCGGGCAAGGAAACGCCGGTGGAACTCAAGCAGGACGAGAAATGGCAACTCGACAATGTCGCGCTGTTGGACTTCGAGGACGCAAAGGGCTCCTGTGCCAACGGTACGCCGGACCTCAATAGCTTCGTCAGCGGAACGATCCCCAAAGGAGACTACACCGGACTTCGCTTCACTCTGGGCGTTCCGTTCGAGAAGAACCACACAGACCTCACTAAGATGTCGTCTCCACTCAATTTGACTGCGCTCGCCTGGGTATGGAACGCGGGGCGCAAGTTCGCGCGTCTGGATTTTTCAAGCACCGGAGCACCGCGTGGATATGCGATCCATCTCGGCAGCACCGGCTGCACGCCAAATGAAACCAAGACCACCGTCCCTACGCAATGCGCAAATCCCAATCGCGTTGAGGTCAGTTTCGAGAATTTCGACTTAGGCAAGGACGTGGTTATCGCAGATCTGGCGAGCCTACTGGAGGATTCAGATGTAGATCAAACTGGAAAGATGATGTCGGGTTGCATGTCCGGTCCTGGCACGCCAGCCTGTGCTCCCTTGTTCTCCCACCTCGGCTTGCCGTTCCCCAATCAAGAGGTGAAGAAGCAGACATTCTTCCGCACGGGACCCTCCATGGTGACCCGTGCGGCTTTGGGGCGTTGATTCATGCGGGTTCTGATTTCGGCGATCGCGCTTGCTGTCCTCGCGCGCTTCCCCATCTCTGCTCACGACGCGCACGGCCGGTCCAACGCACCGTCCGAGGCGCGTCGCGTCAAAAATCCTGTCGCTCGCACGGAGGCGGCGATCCGATCCGTCGAACTGCTCTATCAGGCGCAGTGCGCGAGTTGTCACGGCGACGACGGCAGGTCGCGCACTAAAGTGGCGGGCGCTCTACCGACGCGCCCCACGGACCTCACGAACTACCTGATGGAGTCCATGAAAGACGGCGAGATCGAATGGGTGATTCACCATGGAATTGACCAGCGCATGCCCGCTTTCGGGCAGAAGCTCACGGAGCAGGAACGATGGGAACTGGTTCATTACGTTCGTCACCTTCGCGAGAAGCAACGAATGGTCGAACGGGCTCAGCTCGGTCACTACCGTTGGAACCTTCCGCCGGGGTTTCCCTTCCCGAAGATTCCAGCCGATAATCTGATGTCACAGGAGAAAGTAGATCTCGGCCGTCATTTGTTCTACGACAGACGCCTTTCTTTGAATCAAACCCAGTCCTGCGGTACCTGCCACCAGCAGTCCAGAGCGTTTGCCGACCCGCGCGGCCGCGGGCTGGGCTCCACCGGTCAACTCCATCCACGAGGTCCCATGAGCCTCGTCAATGTTGCCTATGCTCCGGTCCTCACGTGGGCCAATCCCAACATGAGAACGCTGGAGGCTCAAGCGCTCGTCCCCATGTTCGGGGATCATCCCGTCGAACTGGGAATGGCGGGCAAAGAGGAGATTTTAGTGCAGCGGCTAATGAAAGAGCCGCGCTATGCCAAGCTCTTTGCCGCTGCCTTTCCGGCGGAATCCAAGCTATTCACCATCGGCAATGTCACCAAGGCTATTGCCTCTTTCGAGCGGACGATTCTCTCCGGCGATTCCCCCTATGACGAATACAGTCGAGGCGACGATCCGAATGCCATCGGCGAATCGGCGAAACGCGGCGAGGCTCTATTCTTCAGTGAACGGCTGGAATGCTTCCATTGCCACGGCGGGTTCAACTTCACGGGAACCGTGGACTACCTTGGCAAAGGCTTTGCCGAAGTGGAGTTTCACAATACCGGTCTCTACAATCTCAAAGGCAAGCTTTCTTATCC
>JBGSME010000010.1:0-3914 GCA_041740335.1 Bryobacteraceae bacterium
CGTAGTCCAACACCCGCTTCGACGATGGCCCGTCGCTCGAATTCAACAGATACCGGCTCACCCGCTCCAACATCTCCAGGCTCTGCGGTTCTCGCGCCAGTACGCGCTCTCCGAACTTCACCACCAACCCGGCATCCCGCGCTTCAATCGCCGCGCGCGCCCCTGCCCGCTCCAATTCCGCCCGCTGGGTCGATCGCGGATACAGCCCCAGATGCCGGTCGATCGCGCGAGCGAAATCCAGTTGGCTCGAACCCGCATCCGCCAGCGCCGCCTGCAGCGCTCTCTGTTCCGCCTGTTCCTGTTCGGGAGTTACCGGCGCCGGCTGCTGCGCCCTGGCGATTCCAGCCAGCAACACCGCGCCAACGGCAATCGGCAACAGCTTCATTGCGCCGGTTGCGGCTTTCCGTTTTGAATCCAGTCAATCAGCGTCGCCGCTCGTTCCTGATCCATGTGCAGGTACGATGCGTTCTTGGTCACTCGCTCCAACAGCGGCAGAAATTGCTCCAGTCCCACCAACCGCTCACGCTCCATCGCCGCCTGCATTCGAAGCAACGCCTTGTTCGTTCCCAGCTTGTCGAACTTCACCGCTCGCTCGAGCGCAATGAAATGCTGCTCGGTCTCGGTCATCTTCTCAAACCACTGCTGCAGCGCCTGCGCATCCACATCCTGCGAGTAGTTATACTTCACTTCCTGCTTGGTGGCGCCATCTTCCCATCGGAACGTCTTCTCGCCCATCTTCGCCACCGGCAGTCCGGATTCCAGTTGCCGTTTGAAGTGCTCCACTTTTCCCGCCAGTGCAAACACCACATCCGCTTCGTCCTTCTTGATTTGGAATGGAATCGGCTGCGGATCGTCCGGCGCTTCCTTGTACACCGCCTTGCCGTCGCGCTCGAGCGCGATCTCGACCCACGCCGGCGAACTGCCCGGGAATGACTTGTTGAATACGATCCGGGGTTCCGCGTACAACCCCGCCGCCGCAATCACCAACAGGGCCGCAGTGCCCCTCATGCCACCGCCCTCGCCGCATGCGTCGCATGACAGATCGCCACCGCCAGCGCATCGCAGGCATCCGGTTCACCGCTCGGAGTTTCCGGACCTAGCAGAGACCGTATCATGAACTGCACTTGTTCCTTTTGCGCGTGCCCATAGCCCACCACACTGCGCTTAATCGTCAGGGCCGAGTACTCACCGCACGGGATCGAGCTCTCATCAATCACCAGCAGCGCCACCCCTCGCACTTGCGCCAGCTTCAAAGCGGACTTGCTGTTCGCGGCGTGAAATACTTCTTCCACCGCCGCGATGCCTGGAGTCACCTCGCGGATCACCGACCGCAATCCCGCCGCAATCACCGACAGTCTCGTCCCGAACGGATCCGATGGCCGCGTTCGTATCGTGCCGGCCACCACGATCCGGTGCCGGCTTCCATCGCTGTCGATCACTCCGTACCCGGTTCGCTCAGACCCGCAATCGACACCCAAAACACGCATGGACTTCACGCTGACATTTCGGCGAATACACTCTCATCCACGTCGAAGTTCGCATATACGTTCTGGACATCGTCGTGATCGTCCAGCGCATCGTTCAACTTCAACATCCCCCTGGCCTGGGTCCCTTCAAGCTTAATCAGGTTCTTCGGCACCATGCCGATGGCCGCTTCCGACGTTGCAATGCCGGCCGCCTGGATCGCCTCCAGAACTTTGTCATGGGCGTCCGGCGCAGCCAGAACCTCCCACTGCCCGCTCTCATTGCGAACATCATCGGCGCCGGCCTCAAGCGCAATCTCCATCAACTGGTCCTCGGTGGCGTTTTCCTCTTCGATGAGAATCTGGCTCTTGCGCTCGAACATCCACGCCACGGACCCGATGTCGCCCAGGTTCCCGCCGTGCTTGCCGAACATGTGCCTGATCTCGCTGACCGTCCGATTCCGATTGTCGGTAACGCACTCCACGATCACCGCCGCTCCACCAGGACCGTAGCCCTCAAAGGTGATCTCTTCCATCTGGCTGCCTTCCAGTTCGCCAGTGCCGCGCATGATCGCGCGCTTGATGTTGTCCGCCGGCATCGACATCGACTTGGCAGCCGTGATCGCCGTCCGCAGACGCGAGTTCGCATCCGGATCGCCGCCATTGCGCGCCGCGATCGCGATTTCCTTAATCAGCCGTGTGAAGACCTTGCCTCGTTTGGCATCAATAGCTGCCTTCTTGTGCTTGATTGTGTGCCACTTGGAATGTCCTGACATAGATACTCGGCTCTACCTGGGAGGGATTGATCTTTCATATGATAGCAACGATTGCGTGTCAGGTAAATCCGGCGTCAAGCTTTGTTCACGTTCCCTGTCCGCGTCTGTGTTAGCCTATCCCAAGTGTCAGCTATCGTTAAAGATCTCTACGCGCTCGATCCAGCCGATATTCAGGACCCGCCTCAAGGCCTCCTGCCCACACTCCGCCGCATCGGCCCCGGCCTCATCCTCTCGGCCTCCATTGTCGGCTCCGGGGAACTCATCGCCACTACTACGCTTGGCGCCGAAGTCGGCTACGTGTGCATGTGGGTGATCATCCTCAGTTGCCTGATCAAGCCGGCCATTCAAGCCGAGATCGGCCGCTACAGCGTGTCCACCGGCGAAACCGGGCTCGCCGGATTCAATCGTGTGCCCGGACCCAAGCTCGGCGTCAATTGGATCGTGTGGGGCTGGGTCTTGATGATCAGCATGACACGCTTCCAGATCGGGGCAATGTTCGGCGGCGTCGGCCAGGTGCTCAATCAATTGATACCCGGAGTGCCCGTCTGGATGTGGGTGGTGATGCTTTTGGGCGTCACACTGCTCTTGCTGTTAGGTGGAGGCTATGAACGCATCGAAGGCATCGCCACCGTCAAGGTTGGCCTTTTCACGATGCTCACGTTCCTCTGCGCCATGATCCTCGTCCGGTCCGGGGATTTCACCTGGACCCAACTCGCCGAGGGACTCAAGTTCAATCTCCCGCCAGACGGACTCACCACCGCGGTGGCCGTCTTCGGCATCACCGGCGTCGGCGCTTCAGAGCTATTCATGTACCCCTATTGGTGCGTGGAAAAAGGTTATGCACGCTATGCGGGCAAACGCGATCGCACTCCGGTGTGGCGCAGCCGCGCTCTCGGATGGATCCGCGTCATGCACGTCGATATCCTCGCCTCCATGGTCATCTATACGGTGGCCACCATCGCCTTTTACCTGCTCGGCGCCGGCATCCTCCACTCGCGCGGATTGCGGCCTTCCGGTTCGGACATGATTCCCGTTCTGTCCAACATGTACACCCAGACTCTCGGCCCCTGGGCCTTGTGGCTTTTCTACATCGGCGCCATCGCCACCCTTTACGGAACCATCTTCGCCGCCACCGCCGCCGAGTCCCGCGTCGCCGCCGATCTTTGCCGTCTCCTCGGCAAGTTCGATCCCACCGACTACGAGACCCGGATCAAGTACCGGAAAGTCTTCGTCTGGATCCTTACCTGTGTCTCCGCCGGCCTCTATCTCATCGTGCAGTCACCGGTCAACATGGTAAAGGCTGGCGGCGTCGCCCAAGCGATCATGCTGCCGGTGATCGCTTTCGGAGCCCTGTATCTCCGGCACAAAGAGCTGCCTCGTGAGGTACTGCCCAAGGCGTGGATTACCGTCGCTCTTTGGATCGCCTCCGTACTGACCATCTCGCTCATGGCCTATTACACTTTCCTGTTGATAACTAAAAAATAAAGCTTTACCTCTTCATAACTTGTGTTAACGTGTAAATAACTAGCGTCGTAAGTGGGGTTGCCCCCTCGGGTGAGACAAACAGTTAAGACACTATTCGCCGGTCGCTGGAAAACCCTCGACCGACAAGACGACATTACAGCATACTGGTGACCGGCTGGTGAAGCGGAGGCGGGCTCTGGTGGAGACCAAC
>JBGSME010000011.1:0-2947 GCA_041740335.1 Bryobacteraceae bacterium
CTGGCCATGCTGACGATCGCCGAACAACCCGCAGACGACCAGCATGCCTACGGCCACGGCAAAGCCGAGTACTTCTCCAGTGGCTTCGAAGGGTTCTTGATCCTTCTCGCCGCGGCGGCCATTGGCATATCCGCCGTGAACCGCCTGCTCGACCCTCAACCCTTGTCCGACGTCGGAATCGGCATCGCCGTTTCTGTCGTGGCCTCGGCGGTCAATTTCTTCACCGCACGCGTTCTGCTCGCAGCGGGGAAGGAGCACCGTTCGCCGACCCTCGAAGCGGACGCCCATCACCTGATGACCGACGTATGGACCTCGGCCGGTGTCATCATCGGTGTCGGGGCCGTGGCTCTGACCGGCTGGCTCTGGCTCGACCCCTTGATCGCCCTGCTGGTCGCCGTGAATATCGTGTGGACCGGCTGGAAGCTGATCCATCGTTCGACATCGGGACTGATGGACGGCGCGTTGCCGCCCGAGGATCACGCTCAGGTCGTGGCTATCCTGGCGCGCTACCGTGACGAAGGAATAGATCATCATGCTTTGCGCACACGCGAGTCGGGCGCCCGCCGTTTCGTCGAATTCCATGTGTTGGTGCCTGGCGCGTGGTCCGTGCGCAAAGGCCACGACCTGGCGGAGCGAATGGAAAGCGAGATTCGTGCAGCGCTACCGCGGACTACCGTCATCACCCACCTTGAACCGCTGGAAGATCCGGTTTCCCACGAGGACATATCCCTTGACCGATGAACCGGCTCTTTACGGCAGGATAACCTCGCTATTCACGGCGATCGTCTTGCTCTCCCCATTGCCCGCGCTGGCCTGGAACGCCGCCGGACACCGGCTGGTCGCGGCGATCGCCTGGGAGCAGCTTCTTCCTGAGGCGCGTAGCGAAGTTACCCTGTCGTTGCGCCGGCATCCGGATCATGCGCGTTGGCAGAGAAGGGCAGGCGGAGAAGACAGCGACAGGCGAGTCTTCATCGAGGCCTCGACGTGGCCGGACAATATCCGCAGGGACAAGCGCTTCTACTCGGCGGGCAGCGATGATCCGACGCCGACGCTTCCCGGATTTCCCGATATGGAACGTCGGCGCAGTTGGCATTACGTAAACATTCCCCTCAACGCCACTCCGGACGCGACGCCGCTTTCCGGACAAATCGACCGGCAACTGGTAGCGCTGGCGAAAACACTCGCTACGCCGGATGCGGACCAGGAACGCACCTATGCCTTGCCGTGGCTCATCCATCTGGTTGGCGACGCACACCAGCCCCTGCATACAAGCGTCCGTCTCGACGCCGAAGGAAAGTGGGACAAGCTGGGCAACCGCCTGGAGGTGCGCAACCCCTTCAATTCACGCAAGCCGATTTCCACACTGCATGCGTTCTGGGACGATTTGCCGGGACCGCCCTGGTTACGCGGCGCCCGGCTGGATCAGGCCAGCCGGGCGTTGATGGAGGCCCATCCTCGTCCCGCCCGGTCCACTTCCAGCCAGCGCTGGATCGAGGAAAGCTGGCAGATCGCGCGTGACAATGCGTATCCGCAAGAAGGCGAAAAGATACCAACGATCACCGAAGCCTTCTTCGAAAACAGCCGATTGATCGCCGACCGGCGTATCGTGCAGGCCGGCCACCGACTGGCCGACCTGCTCAATCAGTCTTTCAAGCCGAAACGGCAAGCCGCTCAGCGATAACTTGCGGCCAGCGCCCGCAGACGAGCCACCCGCTCCTCAGTGGCCGGGTGCGTGCTGAACAACCCGGCGATGCCGCCCCCGGACAACGGGTTCATGATCATCATTTGCGCCGTGGCCGGATGCTCTTCGGCCACATGCATCGGGATTCCACGCGCGTAGCGGTCGATCTTGGTCAGCGCGTCGGCCAGCGCATTCGCATCACCACTTATCTCCGCGCCACCACGATCAGCCTCGAATTCGCGGGAGCGCGAAATGGCCATCTGGATCAGCGAAGCCGCGAGCGGGGCGAGCAGGGCTACCAGAATGGTGGCGACCGGATTGGACGGACGTCCCTCGGAATCACGACCACCGAAAAACATCGCGAAATTGGCCAGCGCCGAAATGGCACCGGCCATCGTCGCCGAGATCGTCGAAATCAGGATGTCGCGGTGCCGGACGTGTGCCAGTTCGTGTGCCATCACACCACGAATCTCGCGCGCCGAGAGCAGATTCAATATCCCTGTCGTCGCCGCAACCGCGGCATTTTCCGGATTGCGCCCGGTGGCAAAGGCATTGGGCTGCGCTTCGTCAATCAAGTAGACACGCGGCATCGGCAACCCCGCCCGCTGGGCCAATTCCCGCACCATGGCGTAAAACTGCGGCGCAGAGGCTTCGTCGACCTCCCGCGCGTTGTACATACGCAACACCATCTTGTCGGAAAACCAGTAGGCGAAGAAATTCATCGCCCCGCCGAAGATAAGTGCCATGATCATGCCGTTGGCGCCGCCCAGATAAGCACCGATGGCGCCAAACAAAGCCACGATGGCCGCCATCAGGACAGTCGTCTTTAGCCAGTTGCCAAGCATTGTTACAGCCTCCTCACGGTTACAGAACTAACGCGGAACCAGATTCCGCTTGCGCTTAGATTGGGAATACTGCTGAAAATTCAAGACGGCAGCGTGAATGCCGCGCCCGGAGCGATCGGATGTCCGGCAAGGAACTGTGCCGCCGGCAAACGCTTGCCCCCGGCTTTCTGCAGTTCGGTGAGGCACAGACCGCCCTCGCCACAAGCCACGACAATTCCGGTTCGTGCGGCCGATACGACGGTTCCCGGTGCCGCCGCAGCTGGAACCAACTCGGCGCGCCAGACCTTGACAGCCACGCCATCAAGAGTCCCCACCGCCCCCGGAAACGGATTGAAAGCCCGTATCTGGCGTTCGAGCTGGAGCGCCGGCAAGCGCCAGTCGAGTTGTGCTTCCGACTTCTCGATCTTGGCCGCGTAAGTCA
>JBGSME010000012.1:0-4104 GCA_041740335.1 Bryobacteraceae bacterium
CGATCTGTGGTGGGCTATGGGATCGGCGGCGCAATGGCCGCGCGGCTCAGCTTTCCGGACAAGCCCGTGCTGCTGCTATCCGGCGACGGGGCGTTCACCTTCAACACAGCGGACCTCGAATGCGCCGTGCGCCAGCGTCTGCCGTTCGTCGCCTTGGTCGCCGATGACCAAAGCTGGGGCATCACGCAATCGGGACATCTCCGCCAATTCGGCGCAGCTATCGGCACGCAATTGGGCGCGGTTCGATTCGATGATTTGGCGCGATCGCTCGGCGCGCGCGGCGTTCGTGTCGATCGCGCAGCCGATCTGGACCAAGCCATTCGAGAGGGCATCGAGTCGGGCGAGGTCACCGTGATTCACGCCCCCATCAGCGGCGGCAACCCGGCCTAGGTTATTCCCCGGTCGGGATGTGTGGCGCGGTGGGAATGGTCCGGTCGAAGTCCTTCGCGGGCGGATCCTGAAGCCGGACCGGCGACATCGGGCGATCCGAAATCATACCGCCGGAGCGAGCGCGGATCCGGAAATGGCCGTCACACAGCACCGTCTCCCCGGCGTGGATACGAACGGGCCGTTTGGTCCAAAAGACTCGGCCATCCACGCGATACGAGATATAGCCGAGACGCTCCCGGGCAAGCGTCACCAACTGGACGTGCTCCTCGTCCACCTGCCGGTAGTGCGCAAGAGCCACCGGGTCGGCTTTCCTCGCTTCGGCAAGTTCATCGCGGGATTGGACGCCGCCATCGACGATCGAGTGCCGATACACAGGGCGCCCGGCTTCGATCCGCTCGGCCGCGGCAAGCACCGGCGCCGCGATGGCGAGAATCAGGACGGCGATGGGCGAAACGGGCATCGTGCTTGTACATACTGTTTTGACCCTTGCGGCCGCGCCGGTCCATGGGTAACGGGTCGCGGAACGTACCGATCGCAGAGGCGCCTCGACAGGGACCAATGGACCAGCCGCGGGTGGTACGATGCGTGAGTAGGGTTTCCAAATTCAATGATTTGCGTCGGGAACGCCGCTCCAATCGGGCGCGGCGTCAATGTCGTCGAGTTTTGTTACGACCACTTCGAACCACCCGAACGGGCGCGCGGAGGTAAGCCCGCTTTCGCTCTGCACGTGCTCGGGCTCGATCCCGAAGATCAGTCGGCGATGTTCGTTCTCACCCCGGCGGACCGCGGTTTGCAGGAACAGTGGTTCGTCGCCCGATGGGGACGCACCGGCGTCGGTCCGCGAAGCTTCATGCCCGTTCCGGCGCAGGTCGAAGACAATCGTCCCGTCATTGAACTCTACGGCTACAAGTCGACGAACTTCAATTGGCGCAGTTGCCAGTGGGAGATCGCCCAAGTTGTGGAACCGTTCCATGCCGACGTGGGCACCCGCAATGGCGATCAAGTGGAGATGGCCGCCAACGCAACCGGCGCCTTTGCGTTCCGAGCCGGCGCAGTCGTGGCGGATCTCGATGCGCTGCCGGTGGGCGTCGTCCCGGAACTGGATCTCACCAAGGAAGAGGAGGAGCCCGGCGAATCCTACATCGTCCGTTTCGGCGGACGAATTTGGCGGCGGCGCTTCCATGGCGAACCCGCCGTCGAGCGCGTCGGGTTCGACCCGGCTTCGATCGACCTTCAGGCGTCGTTGGACGAAGTGTGGGGCGAGATCGGTGGGCAGGAAGAAGCCAAGCGCGAACTGATTCGCGCCATCCAGTGGCCGGTGCTCTACCCGGAATTGTTCCGCCTGTTCAAGCGCCGGCGCAGCCGCGGCGTCTTGCTCTACGGGCCGCCCGGGTGCGGCAAGACGCTGCTCGGAAAATCCGTGGTGCGCCTGCTCGCCGCGCTCTATCAGCGGCGCGCCGACGACGGCGGATTCAAGTACGTGAAGGGCCACCAGTTGCTCGACATGTACCTGGGCCAATCGGAGAAGGCCGTGAAGGCGCTGTTTGACGAAGCGCGCCGCTGGAAAGAAGAAAAAGGCTACCCCGCCGTATTGTTCTTCGACGAAGCCGACGCGCTATTTCAGAGGCGTCCGGGCAACAACGGAGGCTCGGGATTTACACTGGTGCCGGCGCTGCTGGCCGAGATGGACGGAATGGACGATAGCGGCGCGTTCGTCATCCTCGCCACCAATCGCCCCAACTCGCTCGATGTCGCCATCACTCGGCCGGGCCGCATTGATCGCCGGATCCGCGTGACGCGTCCGGACCGCGCCGCCGCGGCCAGCATCTTTCAGATTCACTTGCAAGGAGTGTTCCTCGAAGACGCGCTGACCGCGCCCCAATTGAGCGCGGTGGCCGCGCACGAACTCTTCTCGCCCGAACACCGCCTCTACGAGTTGGTGCTCGATTCCAACCGCGGCGAGCGGACCATGGACTTCCTGTTGAAGGATCTCGCCAGCGGCGCGGTGATCCAAAACATCGTGGACCGTGCGACAGCCAACAAGATGGAATACTGCATCGAGCGCGGCATCACGGTAGGCCTTGGCGCGGACGACATCCGGCGCGCGGTGGAGGAAGCTTGTGCCGAACAACGCGAAGTCCGGCACGAAGAAGAACTGGAGGAATTCGCCGAACTGGCAGGGGCGCGCCTGCTTTCGGCGAATCCAGCGCCATGACGCCCGCCCGTTGGAAACAAATACGCCAGGTGGTGGAAGCGTGCCTCGAAATGGAACCCTCCCAGCGCACGACGTTCGCCGTGAATGCATGCAGAGGCGATGAGGCCATGCTCCGTGAAGTGCAGTCACTGCTGCGCGCCTCTGAAGAAGCCGGCACATTTCTCGAACCGGGGAAAATCGATTTCGGCGATCAGGACACCACCGCACCCGGTGCATTGGGCAACGCCGCCTCGGATTCAGTGATCGGATCGAGGATTGGCCACTACCGCGTCCTCGAAGAGATCGGCCGCGGCGGCATGGGGGCGGTGTATCTCGCCGTACGCGACGACGACGAATTCCAGCATCAGGTCGCCATCAAGCTGGTGAAGCGCGGCATGGATACCGACTACGTGTTGGAACGCTTCCGCTATGAGCGCCAGATTCTCGCGTTTCTGAATCACCCCAATATCGCGCGGCTGCTCGATGGCGGATCCACCGGCGAAGGCCGGCCGTTCTTCGTGATGGAGTACGTGAAGGGCCGCCCTGTGATGCGGTACTCCCGCGACCGGCGGCTGAGCCTGCAGGCCAAGGTGGAAATGTTCCAACAAGTGTGCGCGGCGGTGAGCCATGCCCACGCCAACCTTGTCGTTCATCGGGACTTGAAGCCAAGCAATATTCTGATTACCGACGACGGTACGCCGAAGCTGCTCGATTTCGGCATCGCCAAATTGATCACGCCACCCAACGCCGGGTTGTCGCTGCCGCCCACCAATAGCGCCGTGCGGCCTTTCACTCCCGACTATGCCAGCCCGGAACAGGTACGCGGAGACAAAATCACCACAGCCACCGACGTCTACTCACTAGGCGCGGTGTTGTACGAGCTACTGACCGGCAAGCGCCCGCATCACTTCCACAGCACCACCCCCGCGGAGATCGAGCGCGTGATCTGCGACGTGGAACCGGAACGTCCAAGCGTCGCGTTCGCCCATCCGGACCTGCGCGGAGACCTCGACAATATCCTGCTAAAAGCACTCGCCAAGGACCCCACCCGCCGCTACGCCACCGTGGAGCAGATGTCGGAAGATCTTTCGCGCTTCCTTGAGGGCAAGCCCGTATCGGCGAGGCCGGATACGCTGCTCTACCGCACATCGAAGTTTGTGCGCCGAAATCGGGGAGCGGTGTTGGCCGCGGCCCTGGTGGCGCTGTCGGTCATCGGCGGCATGGTGGCCACGGTATGGCAGGCGCGGATCGCCGGACAGCAGCGCGATCTGGCCGAACGGCGATTCGAAGATGTCCGAAAACTGGCCAATTCGTTTATCTTCGAGATCGACAATACGATTGCCGAGGAAGGCCCGACGGCGGCGCGGTCGCTACTGGTGAAACGGTCGCTCGAGTATCTGGATCGCCTCGCGACCGAGGCGAAAGGGAATCTCCCGCTGCAGCAGGATCTCGCCGAGGCATACGTGAAATTAGGCGACGTGCAGGGCCGGCCGATGGCATCGAACGCGGGGGACTCGGCC
>JBGSME010000013.1:0-2210 GCA_041740335.1 Bryobacteraceae bacterium
CGTGAAGGCGGGCCGATTGGGTGAGGTGGATATGCTGAGCATCGCGGGCAGGCTGGCTGCGATACTGGGTGTTTCATTCTGAACGTGAAGGAGTAGCGATGAGAAAACCATTGATGGCGGGAAACTGGAAGATGTTCAAGACGCCGGCGGAGACGGGGGCGTTTTTCGAGGCGTTTCTGCCGTTGGTGGCGGGGTCGGCGCATTGCGATGTTTTGCTATGCCCGCCGTTTGTGAACATCGCGGCGGCGGTTGCGGGGTGCGCGGGCAGCGCCGTAGGTGTCGGCGGGCAGAATGTCTATTGGAGAAACGAAGGCGCGTTCACGGGGGAGATTTCGGCTCCGATGTTGAAGGCGGCGGGCTGCACGGCGGTGATCGTGGGCCACAGCGAACGGCGGCAGTTTTTCGGGGAGACCGATGCGACAGTGCTCGATCGCACGAAGGCGGCGTTGGCGGCGGGTTTGATGCCGATTGTGTGCGTGGGCGAGATGTTGGAGGATCGGGATGCGGGGCGGACCAACGCGGTGCTCGATACGCAATTTGCCGGCGGGATCGCTGCGTTGCCGGCAGCGGACTTCGCAAAGATCGTGATCGCGTATGAACCGGTGTGGGCGATTGGGACGGGCCGCGTGGCGACACCGGAACAAGCCGCCGATGCGCATCAGCACCTGCGGTCACTGGCGTTGGCCGAATACGGCGCGGAAGCGGCGGCGGCGCTGCGGATCCTGTACGGTGGGAGCGTGAAGCCGGATAATGTGCGGGGATTGATGGCGAAGCCGGATATCGATGGGGCGCTGGTGGGCGGTGCGAGTCTGGATGCGAATTCGTTTTCGCTGATTGTGAACTATTGAAACGCTGAGAGCGGTGGAGTCACTATGCCTGTGATGAAGAGATATAAGCTTCGCCGTGGATTTACGGAAATTGAAATTGCCGATGTGAAGATCAACGGGCGTCCTTTGGTTTCGGTGATGGAACTGGGTGTTGGCGGGAAGGCGACGTTGGAGTTCGTGGCCGGGATTACTCCGGACCAGAGGACGATCATAGGCGGATTCAAATCGGTGGCGGGCTTGGATAGCGAGACGGAAGTGGTGGAACACGGCGGGACCGGTGTGGCTGGAGCGAGGCAGAAGTTGGGCGGGTGGACGTCGGTGAGTGACGTGCCGGCACCGGCCGCTTACAAACCGGGGCTAACGAAGTATTCGAACATCACATTGAAGCGCGGGTAGATTTAGCGCGGCCGTGACTGAATATTCCAGATGGCCTGCTGGAGCGACTGCACTTCGCGGCGCAGTCCGGCGACTTCGTTCTCCATCATTCTGAGTCGGGATTCGGCCATATCGCCGCTGGGACTGCCACCGGCGAGGGCACGCTGCTGTAACTGCTCGCGAACTTCGAGCTGAACCATGCGCTTCAGTTCGAGTTGGCGAGCGAGTTCGGGATCGGGCTTGTCCGCCTTTGGCGTGGTTTGCTGGGCGATGGCGAGCGCGGCCAACAGGATGACTGCGGCGGCAAAAAAGAACCTGCGCATTTCGAGAACCTCCTTGTGTTGGGTTACGGTTTTGCGAGCATGCGGACGCGATGCGATTCGCTGTCGCCGATGTAGAGCACGCCTTTCTTATCGATGAAGACGCCGTGGGGACGCGACATTTGGCACCGGAGCGGATCACCGTCGGGGCCATTGCCGCGTTCGCCGGTGCCGGCGACGGTGCGGATGGTTCCGTTCTGGAGATCGATGCGGCGGACGGTGTGACTTTCGGTGTCGGCGATGTAGACGCCGCCGTCGGGTGACCAGGCGATGCCTTTCGGTCCGCTCAGCTTGGCTTGGCGCGCGTCGCCGCCATCGCCGGTGTATCCTTTCTCACCGGTGCCGGCAATGTGGATGAACTTGCCGGCCTTGGGATCGATCTTGTAGACGGCGTTACCTTCGCGGAGGGCGAGATAGACGTTGCCTTTGGGGTCCAGGTCAATGGCGCGGGGTCCGTTGACGGGTGTACCGGCGAGGGGCGCGCCGTCGGGAGTGGGCTTCTTTTCGCCGGTGCCGAGCCATGTTTCGATGATGCCGGTTTTGAGGTCGAGGCGGCGCACGCGATTGTTGGCGATGTCGCAAATCATCATTCGGCCCTGGGGATCGAAGGCGATGCTGTGGGGTTGGCGGAGTTGGGCTTTGACGCCGGGTCCGCCATCGCCGGAGAAGCCGGGCTCGCCGGTGCCGG
>JBGSME010000014.1:0-6209 GCA_041740335.1 Bryobacteraceae bacterium
TCATCCTTGCAATGCTCGCTGTCTACCTGCGCCGCCGCCTCTCCGGCGCCGGACTCGCCGCCAACGCGCCGCCCGTTCTCTATGGGACAGCGGCGGGGTTCGCCTCCACCGTCGCCAACGCCGCCGGACCCGTTATGAATCTGTTCCTGTTCAGCCGCGGCCTCGCCAAAGAGCAATTCGTCGGCACCGCCGCATGTTTCTTTTTCGTGGTGAACGCGGTCAAGCTGCCCATCTACGGATGGCATGGGTTGATCAGCCGCGAGTCTCTTCTGTTCGACGCCTGGATGGCCCCACTGTTAGGCGCCGGCGCTATTACCGGAAAATGGGTGCTGCACCGGATCTCCCCGAAGTGGTTCGAGATCAGCGTCCTGATCCTTACCGTCGCCTCGACCTTGATGCTGTTCCGGCGCTAACGCCTCCGTCAGGGCATGAATCCCGTTCGCGGCCTCCGGCTGCCGGTTGCGCCGCTCAGCAACCTCACGGAGAGCCGATCCGCCCAGGTGCCGGCGATGGTAGTCCCCCCGCGCAAGGAACTTCTCCAGCCATAGGTAGAGGACGATAAACAGATACCGGCTACCCATCTCCTTGATCTTCAACTTCGAGATTCCCGTCTTGCGGTTGGTCCAACTGATCGGCAATGTCGCGAAGTTGTAACCGCGGATGATCGCCTTCAACGGCATCTCCACGGTAAGGTTGAAATGCGGCGAGATCAACGGTTGGATTCCATCGATCACTTCGCGCCGGTACAGCTTGAACGCATTGGTGAAGTCGTTGAACGGCACGCCGAAGATCATCCGAATAAACAGATTGGCCATCCGGTTGAGCAGCAGTTTGTGCCGCGGGTAGTCAATCACATTGCCGCCCTTCACAAATCGCGATCCGAAGACGCAATCGTAGCCCTGTTCGAGTTTTCGATAGCAGCGCACCAGATCGTCCGGACTATCGGAACAATCCGCCATCATCACTGCCACCGCCTCGCCTCGCGTGTTCTCGATCCCACGCCGGATCGCCATGCCGAATCCGTTCCGCCCGGTGTTGCTCACCAGCCGGATCTCAGGAAAATTCTCGCGCAGTTCGAGCACGCGATCCTCGGTTGAATCGGTGCTGGCGTCGTTCACCACCACCACCTCGAACGTGATTCCCTCGCGCCGCAGCGTTGCCCCCAAGTCGAGCAGCGTGGCCACCACGGACCCTTCCTCGTTGCGCGCCGGAATCACTACAGAAAGCGCCGGGTTCATGCAGGCTCGTTAACCGAAACTTCCGTTTCCACCTGCGACTGCTGTCCGCTCGCCGCGAGAAACGCTCCGGGTTCTTCCTCGTGCAGGTCTCGCTCGTACCGCTCGACAATCTCATTGAGGATACGCGGCAGGTCGTAGCTCAAGCTCCAATCCGGAAAGTGCGACCGGATCTTGGTCAGATCGGAGATGTAGCAGATGTGATCGCCGGTCCGATTCTTCTCGTCGTAGCTGTACTCGAGTTTGTGGCCGCGATCGGCCAGCGCTCCCACCGTTTCGAGCACCGACAACGAATTCCCGCGCCCGCCACCCATGTTGTAGACTTCGCCGCACCGGGGGTGCTTGAAGAACTCCAGGAACAACGAGTTCACATCCGCGGTGTGGATCTGGTCCCGCACCTGCTTGCCTTTATATCCGAAAATCTTGTAGGGCTTGCCGAACACCGCGCACCGCACGATGTAGTTCAAGTAACCATGCAACTCCACCCCGGCGTGCTGCGGCCCGGTAAGGCACCCGCCGCGAAAGACTCCCACCGGCATCTGGAAATACCGCCCGAACTCCTGGCACATCACATCGGCGGCCACCTTCGACGCGCCGAAAATTGAATGCAGGCACTGGTCAATCGACATCTCTTCGCTGATGCCGTCCAGACCATCGCTGTAGTCGTACCGCATCTCGCCCTCGGTAAGCGGAAGGTAGTTCGGCCGGTCCCCGTAAACCTTGTTGGTGCTCGTGAAGCAAAATGGCGAGTCCCGCGCATAGTCCCGCGCCGCCACCAGCATGTTCATCGTCCCCACCGCGTTCACGTCGAAATCCTCGTACGGAATCGATGCCGCCTTGTCATGCGACGGCTGCGCGGCCGTGTGAATGATGAAATCCGGTCGCTCGGCCTCCACCACTTCCCGCACCCGCCGCCGGTCACGGATGTCCAGCGTCAGATGCTTGTATCCCCGATACGTTTCGCTAAGCTGATCCACCACGTGTGTCGTTGTGCCATCCGGCCCGAAAAACCAGGCGCGCATGTCGTTGTCGACGCCCACCACATCCCACCCGAGCGCGCACAGCGTTCGCGCGCATTCTGAGCCGATCAATCCGCCTGAGCCCGTGACAAGAGCTTTCATCCGATTCCCCTTTCCATTGGCCTGAACGGCGCGTCAGCAGGCGCCGGGATAAAACAACGGTCGCAGCCGGCCCTCTTCGGCCCGCAGCCACGTACAAATATCGGTTACGATCGCGCGCGCATCCCTCTTCGGCTTCCATGCGCTCACCGCCGACAGCGCACGATAATCCGTAACGTAACTCCTCACATCCGCCGGCCGGTTTTCAGCCACCGAGGAGATCTCGATGCGATTCCCCGTTACTTCCTCACAAAGCCGGGTGGTCTCTCGCAACGATAGGCTGTTCGCCAACCCTCCGCCGGCGTTGTATCGGCCGCCGGAATACCGCTCGAAATGCGTCGCCTGATGCACAATCAGATCGCAGAAGTCATCGACGTGCAGCGCGTCACGCACCTGTTTCCCCGATCCCCCAAACCCGATATAGGCCAGCCGTTTCTTGAAGTAGTGCGCCGCCGTCCACAGTGCGATCACACCTTGATCGGACTTCGCCATCTGCCACGGCCCGCTCAACAATCCGAACCGGTTGATGATCGTCGGCAGTCCGTACGCATCGGCATACTCTTCCACCATCAGCTCCGATGCCAGCTTGGTCATCCCGTAGAGCGATCGCGGCCCTTGCAGAGGAAAATCCTCCGCGATTCCATGCCCGGACGCTCCCGGCACACTCTGATCCTCCAGCAGTGTGTAACGCGTGGAGTCCTCGCGCGCGTATAACTTGTTCAACGTCGGGAATGGATAGACCCGGCTCGTCGACAGGAACATGAACCGCGAGCCATGCCGCCGCGCCAATTCCAACAGGTGAACGCACCCGGTCAGATTCGTATGGATCAGATACCCTGGCGATCCGCCGTATCCGGCCTGTGCCGAGGGCTCCGCCGAACAGTCGATCATCAACTCCGGCGCCGGAACCATCGCCAGATCATCCGGCGACCGCACGTCCCCATGCGCGAACTCGACCCCCGCCTCAGCCAGCCGCGGAAGATTCAGTTCAGAGCCCCGCCGGTGGAGGTTGTCCAAAGCCGTCACCCGCGCCGGCGGGAACTCCGCCTTCAATCGAATGGCCAGCGTGGAACCGACGAATCCAGCGCCGCCCGTGATCAGAATATCGCCGTACATGCTAATTGCACCCGGTGTTACATCGACAGGGGGCGGCTTCGTCTGTAGGGGCCGCCCCCTTGCGAACGCCGAACCCACACCGCTATGGTGACGATAGGAGGCTTACTCCGCTGATGGCAGAGCCACTATTGAGCGAAATGGATTCTCTTCGCCTCCGCATGGTCCGCGATCAGATCGAAGACCGTGGCGTCACTCACCCCGGCGTCCTGCGCGCCATGCGCACAGTGGCCCGCTACGCCTTCGTCCCAGAAGCTCTCCGCAAGCACGCCTACGCCGATCATCCGCTCCCTATCGGCGGCGGACAAACCATCTCACAACCGTATATCGTCGCTTTCATGACCGCCCTGCTCAACCCCTCGAAGCGATACAAGGTGCTCGAAATCGGAACCGGCTCCGGCTACCAGTGCGCAATCCTCGGCGAAACCTTCGGCGACGTGTATTCGATCGAGATTATCCCTGAACTCGCCCGGCTCGCCGAGCGAAGGCTCGCCTCTCTTGGCTACGAAAACATCGAGATCCGCGCCGGCGATGGCTATGAAGGCTGGCCGCAAAAGGCCCCATTTGACCGGATCCTATTAACCGCCGCCCCACCCAATATCCCCGCCGTCCTCATCGAACAACTCGCCCCCGGCGGCCGTCTCGTCGCCCCCGTCGGAGCCACCCCCGAAACTCAGCATCTGGTCATCGTCGACCGCAGCCCCGCCGGCGGCATTGCACGCCGAATCCTCGACGCGGTTCGCTTTGTCCCAATGGTCTGACGGAGCACGAACTAAGCCGTCACCGTCACGGCCCCAGCCAAATACCCCGGATCGATCTCGATCCCCAACCCCGGCCCTTGCGGCACCGCAATGTGACCATCCTCGATCGCGAAGTTCGGCGTATACCACGATTCCTTCTTCGCCATTCCCCGATGCGGATACTCCATGAACCCGCCGATATTTTCCACCGCCGAGGCGAACTGCAGGATATTCACCGACGTCGCCCCCGTTTGCGTGTTGTGCGGAATGATCGGGATTCCCGCTTGTTTCGCCATCCGCGCCACACGCAGCGCGCGGATGAACCCGCCGTTGTAATTCAGATCCGGCTGCACGATGTTCACAACCCCGTTGTCGATCATCCATTGGAACCGCCACAGCGACGCATCCTGCTCGCCCGCCGCCACCGCCATGTCCAACGCATCGGCCACCTTCTTGGTCTCGCCCAATTCCTCCCACGGGCACGGCTCCTCGAAAAACTTCACGCCGAGTTGCTCCAGCATCCGCCCCACCTCGATCCCCTTGCCCGCGTTGTAGGAACCGTTGGCGTCCGCAAACAGAATCATTCCGTCGCCCAGCCGCTTTCGCGCCAGATTCATCAGCGTCTCGGTTCGGCCCGGATATGTATCGACGTTCCGGCTCATCCGGCCGCCGATCTTGAACTTCACCGCCTTGGCGCCCGTCTCCGCCACGCCGCGCACATACACGTCTACTTCCTGTTCGGCGGTCGTCTCGCGCCCCGATCCGCTCAGGTACACCGGAACCCGCTTCCGGATCACACCGCCCAGTAATTCACCCACGGGCTTGTTCGCCGTCCGCCCCAACACGTCGAAAATGGCCTGCTCCACATACGCCATCGGAGCCCAAAACGGCTGTCCCGCCATCTTGTAGTTCTTCGTGTACACGGCGTCCACCAGCGTCTCCAGTTCCCGCGCATCCTGTCCTACCAATTCCGGTGCAATACGCCGCAGCAGGATCGGTATGTAGTCGTCCACCTGCTTGGTCTTGCAGACGCCGGCCACTCCATCCGCGGACCGAACCCGTACGAAATAGTCATTCTTCAACCGCAACAGTTCGATCGACGCGATCTTAACCGGTGTCTTCGACCATTGGTGCAGGTTCAGGAACGGCTCCTCATACACCGGAATCACCCGCTGCGCCTTCGCCGCCATCGCGCCAACACTCATCGCAAGAAAGTTTCTACGTCGCATCACGTAGCTATTATCTGCTACCGTGCTAGTTAAAGATGTGGACCCGACGGGACTTGCTCGCCGCACCAGCGGCGTCCCTGCTCACCGATGCCGCCCATGCCGCCCCTGCTGCCCTGATTCCGGAATCGGTTACCCGCACCTGGATTTGCCCCCAGATGTGGGCCAACCGCCTCCAGGATTGGCGTATTCATAACGGCTGGCTGGAGTGTCTCGATGCTTCCGAACTCCGCACCGCCATGCTCCTCACCCGCGAGTGCAAGGCCGGGTCCGGTGAAATTCACCTTCGCGTACGCCTCCGCCGCGACGCCGGGCTGCTCGGCTTCGCCGGTTTCCTCATCGGCGGCGGATCCGGCCAGCTCGATTGGCGCGCCGCTTCTCTGATGCTCCCCCCGTCCGGCACCAACGGCGGCTTCTTCGCCGTCATCAGCGCCGACGGCACCCTCGAATTCCGTGAACATACCGACGAGGAACGCCCGCTCGCCTATGCCCGCATCCCCGCCGGCGCGGCCCAGGCAAACCCTACGCCGGAACTCGAACTCCGCCTCGACATTCACCCCTCTCTCACCCCTGGCGCCTACGACGTCAGCCTCTCCACCGGGCGCTCCACCGCCGTCCGCCGCGCCGTCCCGGAGTCGGAACTCCTCGGTTCGATCGGCTTGGTCTGTTATGGCGCGCCTGCCGCTTTTCGCGACCTCACCGCGGAGGGTTCGAAGCTGCTCATCGACGAGTCCCGCGCCACCGGACCCATCCTCGGCGCAATGCACTCCCTCAACG
>JBGSME010000015.1:0-4044 GCA_041740335.1 Bryobacteraceae bacterium
GCGGGCGCTCGCGGGGCGGTTCGGTGGGGATAAGGGCGCGGCGGACTGGCGGCACTTCGGGCGATTGAGTGGATTCACGAATCGAAAGGAATCGCGGCGGTTAGGGAATGGGCTGTTTCCGTTTGTTCGGCTGGTCGCGGCGCGGGAGGGGGTCGTGTATGGGCGGGCGGGGGAGTTTGTTGACGGGGTGCGGTCGCAGACGGCCCCATTGAAGCAATGGGCCACCTCCAGCCGGAAGCCACCGACGGTGACCTTGGGGATCGACGATTTTCGGCGCAACCCCAAGTATCAGGGCGACGGCAATCGGGTCGATCTCGCTTATGCGATCTTCGCGATCGGGAGCAACGTACCCGAGTCGATGATCCGGCTGGCTCTGAGGAGTAGGGATCTTCGTAAGAAGGGGTCCGAAAAGCGTCAAGAGGACTACATTGACAGGACGATCGCCGCCGCGCAGCGATTCACGAGCGGCTTCCAGAGATGACCCGCCGAAGCGGGGTGCCGATGCAGGGAGAATCAGATCGGGCCGCGGCTCACCTTTCTGCTTCACCGATGTGGTGTAATGTGGTGAATGCTTGCAAGGCGTGAAACATGAGAACGAACAGCGGAGACAAGAGGGCGAACGTCCGAAGCACGGCGGCGATACGTGCATCGATCAGCTTTCCGTCGGAGGTATACGAAACATTGGAAGTGATTGCCAAAGAAAAAAAGGTTTCGTTGGCCTGGGTGGTACGAGAAGCCGCCGAAGAGTACATTGATGCCAAGTGGCCGTTGTTCAGGAAAGCAGGGCAGAAATAATGAACAAAAAGAAAGCGCAACTCAAGCTAGTCTTGTCTCGGGCCGAATCAGGGGAAGTCGAACGCCCTCACGCCAGACTCACAACGATCGACCTTTTCTGCGGAGCTGGAGGGATTACTGAGGGTTTTCGCCAAGCTGGCTACAAATGTCTCTACGCAAACGATTGCATGCCGGAGGCAATCGAAACGTTCTTGCTCAATCACCCCGAAGCGTGGGCAGAAGCCGAAGACGTTGAAGATGTTGACCCTGCTGACGTTCGGAAGCGCTTAGCCATAGAGAAGGGCGCTCTCGATGTGCTGGTCGGAGGCCCACCGTGCCAGGGCTTTTCGATAAATGCGCCTGAACGGTTTCTTAGTGACAAGCGCAACAAGCTTTTCAAAGACTACATACGGTTTTTGGATGAGTTCGAACCCAAGGCCTTTTTGTTCGAGAACGTTCCAGGCTTGCTGTCTCTCGGAGACGGCAAGGTGTTCCGCCAGATTGTCCGAGAGTTCGAGGAACACGGCTACCACGTCACGCCCAAGATCCTCTTCGCCGCGCACTACGGGGTCCCGCAAGAGCGATGGCGTCTGATAATCATCGGGTCGAGGGCAGCCGCAATCGAGCCGCCAAAGCCAACCCACTACGCAACGGGTCGTGCCAACTTCCGAAGCGGTGGCACCATGACATTCCAGTTGAATGACGCCGACAGGGCGCGCCTACTACCGTCCGTAACCGTCGAAAGTGCGATTGGCGATTTGCCACGCCTTGCGATGGGAGAAGGCGCTGAAACGGTCGGCTACACGAACGAACCGCATAGTGACTACGCACGGATGATGCGGAACCCTGAGGGCGTGACGTACAACCATTTCGGCGCCAAGTTGTCGAAACAAAACGTCGAGCGCATGAAGTATGTGCGCCCGGGTGGATCTTGGCGGGACATTCCCCACCATCTGTTGCCTAAGGGCATGCAACGGGCGCGGAAGTCGGATCACACGAAGCGGTACGGTCGTTTGAGGAACGAGGGTCTCGCGGGAACTGTCATGACGAAGTGCGATCCTCACTGGGGAACCGTTTTCCTGCCTGATCAAGACCGGTCCCTAACTGTGCGTGAGGCAGCGCGCTTTCAGTCCTTTCCCGATAGCTACAGATTCGTGGGGCCCAGGGTGTCTCAGTACGAGCAAGTCGGCAACGCCGTCCCGGTTCTCATGGCCAGGGCGATTGCGCTTCAAATCGCCATGCATCTAAAAGGCGAGGAGGCGGAAGCCCGCTCCCTACCGGAAGCTGCAAATGGCTAGGCGGTTACCTAAGGTTTCTGAATCCCAACTGTTTCGAGCCGGGTAGTCAGATGGATCGAAGCGCCAACATGCGGGCTATCCGAAGCAAGGATATGGAGCCGGAGTTACAGGTACGCAGGCTCGCTCATCGATTGGGCTATCGCTTCCGTTTGCATCGCAAGGACCTCCCAGGTCACCCCGATCTAGTCTTTGCGGGTCGGCGCAAGGTCATTTTCGTGCATGGGTGCTTCTGGCATGCTCACGGCTGCAAGACTGCGCATACCCCAAAGTCAAACCAGTTCTACTGGCTGCCGAAACTAGAACGGAATAGGGCACGGGACGAGAAGAACATCAAAGCCCTCCGCGCAGCCGGTTGGAGAACTCTCGTCGTGTGGGAATGCGAGATGTTTAATGATGCTCGCGTAGCAAGCACCCTGAAGACCTTTCTCGGTCCAACGAGCGCGCCATCGACCTGAGCCAAAGGAAGGGATGGAGGACGGCGTCCGAATTGATGCATGCGCGGCAAGGCGGCACAGCGGAGACGCGCGTTGCGGTATTCTTTGGTGATTGCCGCACCGTTACACCAGCGCGACCTTGAGACGACAAACATGAGCAGATTTGCGCGAAGGCAGACCGTACCAAAGTCATGCAACAGGTGGTGTGAGCCTGTTGAAATCTGAGAAATGGCAAAGAAGACGAAGGATCTCACGCCACGCTTTGGCATCGGAGAATGGTTCGGCAAAGTCTTGACTCGGCTGGATTCTGCCGAGCGCCGAAAGTACGCGTTGGAGGTCCTGAAGGAGAAGAAGCTTCGCGATGAACAACCGTGCCCCTTCCAGGCCCGTAAGGCCGATGCGAAATGCACGAAGGACGGCGGGGTGTGTTCCCTGCGCCTGTATTCATACAGGTTTGACAGGAAAGCCGGGCGAGCTACAGGCGAAGTCGTAAATGGCCCTCAAGGCGAGTTGCGGGCAACATGCCCATATCGCTTCCACGAGGCGAGCGATGTGTTCCACTGGGTGGGCGAAACGATCCTTGGGGACAGTAGCCCCAGACTTGTGAGTGAGGTTGGTTTTCTCGAAGCAGGTTCGACCACGGACTCCGCGGCCCGAGACGACGTAGGACGAATCGATATGGTGCTCGTCAGCAATAAGCCCGTCGACGGCGCTCCTATGGAGTGGTGCGCTCTGGAAATTCAGGCTGTCTATTTTTCCGGCGACGCCATGCGAGGTGAGTTCAGAGCCTTCGCCGACGAGTCCGTAGACTGGGTGATATTTCCGGCAGGTCGGCGGCGTCCAGACTACAGAAGTAGCGCGCCCAAGCGTCTCATGCCACAACTCCAGATCAAGGTGCCTACACTCCGCCGCTGGGGCCGAAAGATGGCCGTCGTAGTTGACAGAGCGTTCTTCGACTCTATCGGCGAGATGGATAACGTCACGGAGATTTCGAATGCGGACATTGCGTGGTTCATCGTAAGGTTTGAAGAGATTCCCGGAAGCAGGCAAAGCCGCCTGATTCGTGACGAAGTACGGTACACGACACTGGAGCGCTCTGTTGACGGCCTAACTGGCGGGAGGCCCATCCCGAAATCAGTCTTTGAGGAAAGGATCTCGGCGAAACTTAAAGCTTCCCCTGCTCTGTAGCGGTGACCGACGAAGGAGACGTGGTAGGCACTCAGCCCGAGAGGCTCTCCATTCTGACCGCGCGGATCGTGCACCCCGCACGAACGATTCGCCGAGGTGTGCGACCAAGGGTCCTCGCATTGCCGAAGCAGCGAGCAAGGCTGCCCACGTGATAGCGACGAGCAATCCGATTCTCGTCGCGCGTGGGCCCGCGAAAATGGCAGTCATGAATACCGCCCAAACAAATTCCCGCATCACACACCTCCCACCACCACCCCAACCACGACCCCCACCCCAAACCCGACCACCCCAGCCACCCAAGCCCGACCCCACCAAGGCACCGCCGCCACCACCCGGCCTCCATCAAAATC
>JBGSME010000016.1:0-5500 GCA_041740335.1 Bryobacteraceae bacterium
TGGCTGGAGACCGCCCGCGCCGCCCATGACCTCGGGCTGCACGCCAACTGCACGAGGCTCAACGGCCACATTGAAAGCGAAGCGGACCGCGTCGATCACTTGGTGCGTCTCCGTACCCTGCAGGACGACACCAACGGGTTCGTCACCTTTATCCCGTTGGCTTTCCATCCAAGCAATACGGCGCTCTCGCACATCGCGAAAACCACCGGGTTCATGGATCTGAAGGCCATCGCGGTGGCGCGGCTGATGCTCGACAACATCCCGCACATTAAGGCGTACTGGATCATGATGACGCCGCGGATCGCTCAGATCGCACAGCGTTTCGGGGCCGATGACATCGACGGCACCGTGGTTGAGGAGAAAATTTATCATGACGCCGGCGCCACCACAAGCCAGTCCATGCGCCGCGGCGAATTGCTCCAGTTGATCCGGAAAGCGGGAAGGGAACCGCTCGAACGGGACACTCTTTACCGTCCGGTGCAGCGGACCGAGACGGCATTCACGGTATTGGTATGAAGCATCGAGTATTGTCGGCAGGATTGATAATGACAGCGGCGGCGTTCGGGCAGGCTCCCTCCGCCCCGCGACCGCCCGGGTTGTACGCCACCATCGAAATCACCAAGGGCGCAACCGGCGCCGAAGAAGTGCTCGGGCGGGTAACGTTCCAGTTGTTCGAAAAAGAAGCGCCCGAAACGGTGAAGAACTTCGTCAGCCTGGCGCAGGGAAGCCACGCCTACATCGATCCGCGGACAGGATTGCCGTCACGGCGTCCCTTCTACAAGGGGCTCACGTTCCATCGTGTCATCCCGGGCTTCATGATTCAGGGCGGCGATCCGCTAGGCGATGGCACAGGTGGCACGACCGTGATTCCCGACGAGATTGTTCCGGATCTGAAATTTGACCGGCCGGGCCGCGTGGCCATGGCGAATTCAGGTCCGAATTCCGGCAGTTGCCAGTTCTTCATCACCGACGGCGGCGCCAGCAGCTCGCAGCACCTGAATGGCCTTCACACAATCTTTGGTCAGGTCGTGGAAGGGCAGGAGATTGTCCGGTTGGTGACCGGTGTTCCGCTCCATGACGAACAACCCTCGATCCCCGTGCGGATCACGGGGATTACCGTGGAACGCGTCGAATAGGCGCGAAACCCAGCCGCCCGCGTCAGCAAGCGCACTGGCTCCTTCGCGTGTCGCCTAGAAAACCAGACGTAGCGCCATCTGGATCCGGCGCGGCTGATTCGCTTGATTCGTAATCAATCCAAAGTTTGAGTTCGTCGGGGAAAGATTCGGCGCCGAAAAGATCGGCGTATTGGTCAGGTTGAAGAACTCGCACCGATAGGTGAGGTTCAGGCTCTCCCGGATCGGGAACGCCTTGATGATGGAGAAGTCCACCTGATTCACGCCGTCTGCCCGCGCCGTGTTGAACCGGCTCGAGAACGTCCGAAGGTTCCAGTCGAGCTGTTGGTTGTTCACACGGTTGAAGCGGGTCGTGTCGAACGTCCGGTTCGGATTGTGGCCATCCACGGCGAGATCGCCGCCGAGGTAAATCGAATTCCCCCAGTTCAGCGGACCGCCGGGTTGCAGCGTCAGGATGCCGTTGATATTCCAGCCGCCGATAATCTGATTGATGACACCACCGGCATCGCCGGCGAATCTGCGGCCTTTGCCGAACGGAAGGTCGTAGGTGCCGCTGGTGACGAGGCGATGCGTACGGTCCTCGGCGGCCACCCGCTGCTCAAGCACGGGGTCCAGGTCATTCAGCCGGCTGCGGCGCTCGAGTAACTTGCCCCACTGATAGTTACCCATCAGTTGAAGTCCGGAGGAAAAGCGGCGTTCCAGACGGACCTGCATCGCATGATAGTGGGAAGATCCGTCGTTTACCCGTTGCGCTGTAACGCCGGTGAACTGCGGGTACGCCCGCGGCAGCTGATTCCGCCCGACAAGGCTGCCGTTGAGTCCCGTGCCGGGGATGAGGCCGGCCATGGGATTTGCCACGTTACCAGTAAGATTATTGATCGTGGCCTGATCGCGGGATCCGCTTGTACTCAACAAGCCAAGCGGGACGCCGTTGGCGGCGTAGTTGATAGGAAGACGGATCGCCTTGTTCCCCATATAGCCGATCTCGATGACCGCGTTGCTCGAAAGCTCACGCTGGATCGAGAACTGCCATCTAGCGGAATACTGGGACTCGGCATTCGGATTCTGGAACGTGATGGAGCGGCCGAGGAATGTAGAGAGTCCCTCCGAATTGCCAGTTGGCTGCTGGATTCCGCTCGGGAAAGGATTGGCAAGTGTCGACGCCGGTGTCCGGTATCCGTTCAACGTGGCGACGAACGGCGTGCTTTGGCTGAAGCCAGGGGCGTTGTTCCCGATAATCCCGTAGGTGAAGTAGTAAATGCCGGCGCCGCCGCGAAAAACGGTCTTCGGACTCATGGTCCACGCGACCCCGAATCGCGGCGAGAACGTGAGCGCCGGTGTTTTATAGATGAGCCGCGTGCCGTCGCCGGCAAACGTAAGCCCGCCCTTAAGGTTCAATTGCTGCAGTTCGGGAATCGGGTTACGGCCATAGGCGGCTTGGGCAGCCGCCGCGATAGGGCTCGCGGCAGACTCATTGAAACCATTCACTGACCGGTCGAAACGCTCCGTCGTGCCGGACTCGTGCTCGGCGCGCAGCCCGAGGTTGAGGGTAAGGTTAGACCGGACGCGGTAATCGTCCTGCAGGAAAAACGCGTAGTAGTTGCTCAAGTTCGAGCGGGCGGCGGCAATATCATACTGGCCGCCGGTGGGAAGGCCGAGAAGGAACCCGGCCATGTCTTGGCCAAGCGGGGCGCTCGGTGAATTGTCGAGCGGACCCTGCGTCCAATTGTTGCCGAAGGCGAAGGTTCCGTTGGCGTAACCGTACTGGAAGTCGCTCTCCCGAAGCTGCCGGATGTCGCCGCCGAATTTGAGAGTATGCTTGCCGGCGACCCTGGTGAACGCTTCAAAGAGCTGAAAAGAGTCAAACGGGAACTGCCGCGGACCCGTGTCGCCGAGGCCGGTGAACCGGGAGAAGGTGATGCGAGGCAGAATCTTGCGCGTGGCCGCGGCGCCCAGGCTCGACGGGAACCCAAGCGACGTGGAATCGAAGCCGTCCGAGAAGTTCACCCGCGGCTCCTGGAATTGGGTCCAGTTGACACGGGTGTTCATCAGGAAGGTCGGAGTGATCGTGTAGACGTCATCCACCATAGCGCCCCAATTGATTCGCCGGAGTGCATTCGTGGCCGTCGGGTTGTCGGTGAGGTCCTTGCCGAACGCGTTCCCGCCCCGCCCGATGCGCTTGTTGTTGCGCACGTTCACGAATAGTTTGTGGTTATCGGAGATGTTCACGTCTACCCGTGTCAGGTAGTTATAAAAGTCATTCCGTTCGCCATTGGTGAGCGATACGAAGTTATCCTGGCCATCGGCGCGGCCGGGCTGATTCGGTTGCGCGTAGAACTGAAGATATTTTTGCGCGATCGGGGAAAGGCGCGACGGTGGAATGATGTTCCCGGCGAACGGCTGCCGGCGGACGCGGCTGCCTTCCGCCACGCCGGTGGCTGGGTCATAGATCTGGTATTGTCCGCTCACGTTGAGTAACGATGAAAAGTCGCCGGTCCGCTCCGCCGCGGTGGGCATCGTGGCGGTCGCAGGCGCCGGAAGCGCGTCTTTGATTCCCTCGTAGGCGAAGTAGAAGAACAGTTTGTTGCGGCCGTCGATCAGTTTCGGAATACGCACCGGGCCGGAAAAGCTGCCGCCCCACTGGTTAAATCGGCTCGTCGGCTTGCGTCCGCCTGCCTTGTTCGTGAAGAACGGCGTAGCCGCCGTCTTTGAAACCTGATTGAACTCGTAAAGCGTCCCGTGGAAGCCGTTGGTGCCGCTCTTGAGGACCACATTGACCGTGCCGCCGCCCGTATGGCCATAAGCGGCGTCCGCCTGGAACGATTCCGCCTTCACTTCGGCCACCGCATCAACCGGAGGATTGTAGGCGACCCGGGAATCGCCGGTCGTATCGGGCGCACCGTCAATCAGCAGTTCATTGGACCGCGATGGCGACCCGCCCATCGAAAAACCCGAAGGGCCCGCATTGTCGAACGGGCGCGTGAAACGGGGGTCGTCCGTCGGTGTCACTCCAAATGCGAGTTGTGCCAGCGCGAGAGGCGTGCGTCCGCTGAGCGGCATGTTCTCGATCTGGCGGGTGGAGATCACCTGGCCGGACGACGCCGTGGCCGTCGTCAGCATCGGCGCTTCGGTGGAAACCGAGATCGTTTCTGTGATCTGGCCGATCGACAACTCGATGTCCAGGCTGATGCGCTCGTTGGCTCCAAGGCGAATCGCGGTGCGATCGTATTTCTTGAAACCCTCGGCTTCTGCGGTGACGCGATAGCTGGACGGTGGCAGGAAAGGAATCGTGTACAGCCCGTCGTGGCCGGATACGGTTTCAAACTTCGAGCCCGTCTCTACTTGGACGGCGATGACCTTCACGCCCGAAATCACGGCAGCTTGCGGATCGGTGACACGTCCGCTCAGGGTCGCACGGTATTCCTGGCCGGAGGCTGCTAGCGTCAAAAGACAGGCGAGAACGAGATAGCGCATACAGGGCTCCTGGCGATGGATCTATACTGTGGTCGGCGTCGGAGCCAGCGGAGTGGCGCTAAGATTACGATACTTTGGAAAGCGACTTGCATGTCCCCTGAGCAGATCGCTTTCCATTACACATCATTTATAAATTTACTGCAAATTAATTAATGACGGAGTGTGCGGCAATCAGAGTCGCCGATTCGCCGGGATCCAGGCGGGTCGCGGAAATCCGAGCGTATAGTGGTGCGCTCCCCTGCGGAGATGCAATTCTCCGGATGACGCCCGGTAACAGGCGCTAACGCTGGACGCGGCCGGATCCGCCGCCTTTGATCAAGCCCTCCACCTCGTCCCGCGAAAAACGGCTGAAGTCGCCCGGGATCGAGTGCTTCAGGCACGATGCCGCTACCGCGAACTCGAGTGCGGCTCGCGCGGAGTCCAGGTGCAGCAGTCCGAAAATCAGCCCTCCTGCGAAGCAATCGCCGCCCCCAACTCGGTCCACAATATGCGTGATGTCATAGTGGCGGGACAGCAAAAAATCTTTGCCATCGTGGAAACAGGCGGACCAACCGTTGTGCGACGCGGAATGGGACTCACGAAGAGTGATCGCGATCCCCTTGAGATGGGGATACGCCTCGAGCACTCTCTCCGCAAGCGCCTGGTACTGTTGGTGATCGAGTTTGCCGGAGTGAACATCTACTGACGTTTGGATGCCCAGCGCCGCCTGGCAGTCCTCTTCGTTCGCGATCACATAGTCGGTGTGGGCCACCAGTGACGGCATCACGTCCTTGGCTGCCTTGCCATACTTCCAGAGGTTCTTGCGGAAATTCAGATCGAGCGAGACGGTAACGCCTTGGGCGCGGGCGGCGGCAACGGCTTCTACCGCGAGATCTGCCGACGACTGGCTCAAC
>JBGSME010000017.1:0-20446 GCA_041740335.1 Bryobacteraceae bacterium
CGGCTTCTGCCGCGGCGGCTGGCGCGCAGAATACGGCCGAACGTGGCCTCGCGAAAACCGCCGATCTTGAGCGCCGTGTTGAGGGCCTCGACAGCTTTGGCCTTGTCGCCACGGAGAGTGTGCTGTTCGAGTTCGGCAAGAGCCGGCTCACCGAAGACGCTCGGAAACTGCTTGGCGATACCGCGATGCGGTTGAAGGACCGGCGTCGGTATGTGATTGAAGTACAAGGGTATACTGACCGGACTGGGAACAAGGAATTCAACCTTGAGCTGAGTCGCCGGCGCGCGAACGAAGTGGTTCGCTTCCTCACCCTGGAGCACAAGGTGCCGTTGCACCGGATCCACGTGCTTGGAATGGGAAGCGATGCGCCCGTTGCCGACGATAAGACCTCAGAAGGTCGGCGGCAGAATCGCCGGGTTGAAGTGAAGGTGTTCGTGGCCGACGAAGCCGCTGCCGGTAAAAATGTAACGGCAAGTGTTTCCACAGGCCGGTAAAAAGTTCTCCTTGCCCGGTAGTCTGGGACTTGGGTGAGGCAGGCGCGTTAGCACTCTTGAAATTTGCACGCGCCTGAACATGCGGGGCGATTTCCAATGATTCTGGTAAAGGACGCGCCAGGGTCGGATGGGCGCCTCGCATTTTTTATTTAAGCACACATTCGGAGCGGGTGAGAGAGGGCTCCCTGAAGTGGGGGATGTCGAAATTGCGCGAATGGTAAGAGTTGCCGGGTAAGAACGGGTGAGATTGCGCGGCCGCCGTCGGCGAGAGCCCGAACTATTGGCTCCCGCGGATGAGATCCTCGGCCAGCACGTCGGCGCGTTCGGCAAGAGCCTTGGCAGTGGTCAGGTCAGTGGAACGCGATTCTTCCGCCTGCTTTGCAATGGTGGATGCGCGCTCGAGTGAAGCTCGCTGGGTGGAGTTGAGACGGCGGGACTGGAGAGAATTGAGCTTCGTGCGGGCGCTTTTCAGCGCGGCGTCAATCGCTTGGTTGTAAGCTTGTTTTTCAGCCGGCGTCAGCAACTGTGTGAGGGCTGGCACTGGTGGCGTGGAGTCCACTTCCGTGGGTTCACCGGCAGGCTGCGAAGCGGGAGCCGGCCTCGGCGTGGTACGGCGTGTGCGGCGCGTAGGGGGCGGTTTGACTCGTGGCGGTTTCGACGGAATCGGAGTCTCGATCGTCGGAGCGGGCAAAGTTTCCGCGGACTTCGGCGTATCGATGTTCGGAGGCGGCGGAACGTTCGGCGTTTCAACCGGAGGCGTCCGTGTGGACGGGGGCGCCGTGATCACAGGAGGCTCGGTCTTGGTCCGCTTCCTGAACAGGCAGGAGGTATTGGCCGTAGAGCCGGCAATTAGCAGCAAGGCGGCGAACGATCGGCGATTCACTTCTTGGAAACCTCCGGGGTGAGTGTGGAGGCGGTCGGCGGCGGCACTGACTTGGTAATGTGTTCTACGGCGCGGCGGTCGGTAGCCGAATCGGGATCGGCGGCAGGAAAAGTCATTCGGAACGTGGTGCCCATCCCCGGCGTACTCGTGAAGTCCATCGTGCCGTTATGCAACTGGAGGAACCGGTAGCTCATAGCGAGCCCGATGCCCGATCCCTTTTCCTTCGTAGTGAAATACAAATTGAAGATCTTGTCGCGAACCTCAGGCGCTATGCCGGAACCCTGGTCCGTGACGGTCACCACCACCGTCTCTGCGGAGGGTTCGACGGCCAGACGCAGATGTCCGCCTTTCTTCATGGCTTCAATACCATTGTTTACCACATTCAGAAGTGCCTGCTTAATCAGATCCTCGTCGCCACGAATGATGGCTGTTTTCTGAGGCGACTCGAGTTCCACGGAGACACCGCAGCGCTCTGCATCGGGCCATACAAGGGCCGCCACCTGCCGGGCCACATCCACGAGGTTCAGATCCTTTAAGCGCATTTCCACCGGCCGGGTGAATTCGAGGAACTTCTTGACCACTCGATCCAGCCGGGCGATTTCGCCCCCGATGACGGATATTTCCCGTTCCACGCTGGTGTTGCCGTTCAGTTTGCCCTTCAGAATTTCGAGATGGAGGGCCATCGCGTTCAGAGGATTCTTGATTTCATGCGCCACCCCGGCCGTCTGACGGCTGATGTTGGCGAGGCCTGTCGAGAGGTCCAGTTGGGACCGGATCTGCCGCCGCGATTCCGCGTCCCGAAGCGTGAGAAGCGTGGATGTGGTGCCGGGCTCTGGGAAGCCTTCGAGCGCTTCGATATTCACCAGGACGCGCACCGGGCCGGCGTCACCGCGCTGGAGCGTTACCTGCGAGTCGGTGACCGACTGTTTCCCGGCCACAGCGGCGGCGATCAGTTCTCCGAGCGGCGTGGCGGCCGGGAAAAGTTGAGCGAAAGTCTGGCCTTCAATCCGCTCCGGCGGCTCCGCCAGGATACGTTCCACCGAACGCGAGGCGTTGATCAGGCGGCCGTCGGGGTCAAACAGAAGGAAGCCTGCTTCGAGGCGCTGGATCATCCGTTCGATGTTGCCGCGCTGCTGCACCTGATCTTCCCGGGCGCCGAGGATCTGCTGGTTAACCAGGTCCAACTGGGATTGCATGTCGGCGAACTCTTTGGCCTCACGGCTGGTGCTGGTCTTCACTGGCGGATTGTACTGGCCGCTGGCGATACTCTCAATACGCTGGCTGAGCCGATCGAGGGAGCGAAGCAGCACGTTCGTGAACAGGTACGCGAGGATGATCGACGCCAGCAGGCTAAGCAGCGAGACCGCGGCGAGCGTCTCCACATGCGGTAGGATCGCTTGCCGGACCAGGACGCTCGATACGACAACCCTGATGTTCAGGATGGGCCGCGGGTGCCCGATGACGCCGATCGGTTGCACGATGGCGTAGTCCTTGGCCTGGCTGCGGAACAGGACGTCGGCCAGCCGGTCCCAAAGAGGCCGCTTCTGCCAGATGCTCAAGTCCGGGAGGGAGGCGTAGGTGAGGCGCTGCCGCTTGGGGAGTGAGGAAGCCAGAATGGCGCCGGCGTCGTCGCAAACCATGATTTCGATAACAGCGGATGCGTTGGCCGCGGTCTTGATCAGAAGATCCGGCAGCGCGACGTCGTCTTCGACGAGGTTTTGCCACAGGAGACGCATCTCATCCATCGAAGAAGGCGGTTGTTCAACGGACCGGGCTTGCTCGTTCACACGCTGTAGGACGAGGTGCCTTACTTGTTCGGCGATGGCTTGGGAACGGTCCAGGGCGTCGGAAAATTTGTCTTCCGCGGCAAATCGAAGACTGACGACGCTTTGCGCGATCACGAGGAGCGTGACGAGGGTCACGATCGAGATGCGCAAACGCGACTTCAACGACATATCTAATTTACATTAGCAACTGCGGGGCCAAAAGACTGGCATGGCTGCCGGTCACGATTCGGCGGAGCCGTACTCCTTCAGCTTGTTGAAGAGGGTTTTCAAGCTGATTCCCAGGATTTCGGCGGCCCGCGTCTTATTATTCTTGGTATGGGCGAGGGTGAGCAGGATCAGCGATTTCTCGGCTTGGTTGACGGTGGTTCCCACCGGAATCCGGACACTCTCTCCGTCGGAGGCGGCATCGGCGGGCGAACCTATGCTGCCCGTGGAAGCATTGGCATTGGCTTGGCCGAGGCTGGGGGGAATGTGTGGAAGCGAGATCAGACCGGAACCGGCCACGATGGCGGCGCGTTCCAGCACATTGCGGAGTTCGCGCACGTTGCCCGGCCAGTCATGACGTTGCAGGCAGGCCAGCACCGCGGAATCGATGCCGGTGACTCGGATGCCATGCTTGCGGTTTAGGTCCCCAATAATGGCCTCAACCAGAACCGGGATGTCGTCGAGGCGGCGCCGGAGCGGCGGCAGTTCCAATCCGAACACGTTGAGGCGATAATACAGATCCTCGCGCAGCAGGGACTTACGGATGGCTTCTTCCGGCGGACGGTTGGTGGCGGCGACAACCCGGACATCCACCAGTGTTTCGGTTTTTCCGCCCAGCCGCCGGACACGGGAATCTTCAAGCACCCGGAGCAGCTTGGCTTGCGTGCCAATCGGCATTTCGGCGAGTTCGTCCAGGAGCAGCGTTCCACCCTGGGCCAGCTCGAAACAGCCCGCGCGACGCTCGACGGCGCCGGTGAATGAGCCTTTTTCGTGGCCGAACAGTTCACTTTCCATCAGCGTTTCCGGCAAGGCGGCGCAGTTGATGGCAACGAACGGTCCGCTGGCCCGAGGGCTCAACTGATGGATGGCGCGGGCGACCATCTCTTTGCCCGTGCCGCTCTCCCCGGTGATCAGAACGGCGGCTTTGGTTGGAGCCACCTGGCGTATGAGCGAGAAAACCTGATGCATTGGCTCCGAGTTGCCAACCAGTTCGCCCAGAACGCCCTGATAGGCGAGTTGCCGTGCGAGGCGTTCGGCCTCTTCGGCGAGCCGGGAGTGTTTCGCCGCGCGCTCCAGCAGGAACCGCAAAACCTGGGGTTGGATCGGTTTCTCTAAGAACCAAAAAGCCCCCAGATCATGAATGGTGGACAGCGCTGTTTCGATATTGCCGAAAGCGGTGATCACGATGGCGGGAATGTTGCTGCCGGCCTGATTGATGCGTTTCAGCAGTTCGGATCCGTCCATGCGCGGCATCATCATGTCGGTGAGCAGCACATGAGGCTTGAACTCGGGGAATTTTTCGAGGGCATCCTGGCCGTCGAAGGCGGTCTCGGTGGTAAATCCCCAGGAGGAGATCATGCCGGCGAGGCCCATGCGCTGGTTTTCTTCGTCGTCGGCGATGAGGACACGGGTGGGATTGGCGGGGGATTCCGGCATCTAAACCAGTGTAACGCGGGCCACTCAACTATTCGTACCGGAGCGCGCGAGTTGGCTGAACACGCGTCGCGCGCAGCGCGGGGATATAGGCAGCGGCAAGAGCGATGACGCCGAGGAGCGTCGCGGAACCGGCGTAAATCAGCGGATCGGCGGGGGTGATTCGCGGAATTTGCGAGGCGATCAGGCGGCCGGCTGCGATGGCGGCGGCCAGACCGATGGCGGCTCCGGCGGCGAGCATTATGGCGGCTTCCCGAAGCACCATGCGGCGGACATTCGCACCAGTGGCGCCCAATGCCATCCGGATACCGATTTCACGGGTCCGGCGGGCGACACTAAACGCCATCACGCCGTAGAGCCCAATGGCGGCCAGGATGGTGGCCAGTCCCGCGAAGGCAAGAACGAGTGAGGTCATCAGCCGCTCCTCGGATAGGTTTTCCGAGATTTGCGCGGTCATTGTCTTAATGTTATCGATCGGTAGGTTCGGGTCAATCGCGGCAGCAGCGCGGCGAAGTTGCGGCGCAATCGATTCCGGGGCCACCAATGTGCGCGCGAAGAAGTTGAGCGCCGGCATGCGGCTCATCTGCTTATAAGGAAGATAGAAGACACGGCTTGGCTTCTCGTTGAGGTCGCTGTACTTACTGTTGGCGGTGATTCCGACAATCGTGATACCCGGAGGTTCATTGCCGCTGCCTTGCCGCATGAGGCCTCCGAGCGCTTTGCCGTCCTTGAAATAGAAGTTCGCGAAGGTCTGGTTCACGATGGCCACCTTCTGGTTTGTGCTGTTGTCGGCGTCGGTGAACTCGCGGCCTGCAATGAGCGGAGTGCCCATCGTCCGGAAGTAGCCTGGGCCGGTGATGGCGAAGTAGGAACTGCTGTCGTCGTCGTTTTTCGGTGTATAACCGGCGACGGTAATGTTCTGCCCCCATTGGTTGCCGGCGATGGCGGGTACGGACGTGGAAGTGACGAGAGAGACGCCGGGGATCGCGGCCAGATTCTGCTCCAGGCGCTCGTAGAATGAAGCGGTCTGCGCCGGCGTGTACTTGTTCATGGCCGGGTCCACACCGAAGGAAATGAGGTGGTCAGGACGGAGACCCAGCTCCACGCGCATTTGATCGAGCAGGCTACGTCCGAACAATCCAGCGGTAACCAACAGCAGCAGGGAGGCCGCCATCTGGGCGATCGTGAGCGACTTGCGGAAACGGTTGGCCGCTCCGGCGGAGGAAGCCTGTCCGGCCTGGTCCTTCATTGCCGAGGCGAGATCCTGGCGCGTGGCGTGGAGCGCCGGGTAGAGCCCGAAGATGACGCCGGTTGCCATGGAGAGAGCGAGCGAGAACAAAAGAACCCGCGTGTCGAGTGAGCCGGTGAGCGTGGGGCCTCCTCGGGGCGGAACGCCAGCGATGATGAGGCGAAGGGTGATCAAGGCGACGGCAAGCCCGGCCAGTCCGCTGATGAGGGCGACGATCCAGGATTCGGTGAGTAACTGGCGGATCAGTTGGGCGCGTGTTGCGCCGAGCGAGAGGCGCAGTGCGATCTCGCGGGAACGGACCGAAGCGCGCGCGAGGAGTAAGTTCGCTACATTGGCGCAGGCGATAAGTAGGACGATGGCAGTGATTCCGAGAATCAAAAAGATAGGCGTGCGAGCGCCGTCGCGGAAGTTGCCCCGGCCATGTTCGCCGGGTTTGAGGATAATGCGTTTAGCGCGCACCCGCTCGAGGAAAGTCTTGGAGGGCTTGCTATAAACTTTGATATCTTCCTCTACCTGCGCGAGGTAGGGGACGTTGATTGCCGTCTGAGCCTGAGCCAGTGTAACGCCGGGACGAAGGCGGCCGAAAACGGTGAGCCAGTAGGAGCGCCGGTCGTCCAGTTCGTCCACTTCGTCGCGCGGACCATCGGAACGGCCGCCCGTGAGCTGAGGCTTCATCGCCATCGGGACAAAGACTTCAGGCTTGGCGCCCACACGCTCATGGTCGAAGCCGCGCTGGGCGACACCGACGATGGTGAGAGGAACGGCGTTGACCACGATCGTCTGATTGAGGGCCGCGGGGTCCGATCCGAGCTGTGTGGACCAGTAAGTGTAACTGAGTACGGCGACGGGATGGCCTCCACGTGGAGTGTCGTCCGAGGGAGTAAGAACGCGGCCGATGGCGGGCCGGACTCCAAGAACCTCGAAGTAATTCCCGGTGACGATGTGGATACTGCCGCGGACCGGCTGATTCCGGTAAGAAATACTGGCGCCGAACATCCTGCCGCCAGCGAGTCCGGAAAAGACGGATTGCTTCAGGGTAAGTTCGCGATAGACAGGGTAGCTGAAAGACGGCCCGCCGCCTTCGTCGCTGGAATTCGAGCCCTGGACGGGGCCGGGATGGTAAAGGAAGGCGAGGCGCTCGGGTTCCGGGACGGGGAGAGTCCGCCATAAGATCTGGTTGACGACGGAGAACATCGCAGTGTTCGCGCCGATGCCCAGAGCGAGTGAGAAGATAGCGATGACGGTCGTGACGGGGTTCTTGAGAAGGCTGCGGATAATAGGGCGGAGAGTCGCCATTGGCGGACCTTTCCCTTGGAGGGTACCATGCCTTGATAGGCGGGCACGGGTGGCCCATCAACAGGTGGAGTGACCCGGGTTGCAGAAGGACTCGCAGCACCCGCTGGAATCTTGTCCACAGGAGGGGAACACTTGACCAACTGAAAGAATACACTCGAACAACGAGCTACTAACTAAAAGGTGGGGTATCCGGAACCACGCACATCGAAGCGCTACCGGATCCACGATCAAGATACGATCGCCGAAACTGACAATCTTTCCCGTTCCGGGATGGCCAGTCGGGTTTGCCTATAAGAGACCTCCCTGTTGGTCTTCGCTGAAGATCAGAGCATCGCGGAAATTATAACTTACTCGTTGTACACATTGTATCTGCCGTGTGTCAACCTACTAGCGATTCTTACGCCGCTCGGGATGTCCGATTCGCCGAGAGGGGGGGAGACATAATTGTAGCCGGATGCTCTTGGGAGTTACGAGTGTTGATCACAGATGTTCGTAGTGAGACTGAGTCGACGCGCGTTAGCGTCTCAGGTCCGCCGGCCACCAAAAGTATGCCGTCTGATGGCATGAAAGCTACGGGCCGGGACGGAGTTCCGCTGCCTTGCTGGAGGTCAAGTTCCCACAGTCTATCACTCGAGACGGCATAGGCGCGGCTCCCCACTGCGGCGAACGCCTCGGGAATGCCGGTTGCTGAGGGACATTACGCCTGTGATCTCCCATCAATGGAGTGCGCACATGCCTTGTAGGCATCGTCCCCAGATCGATAACCGAGAATCACCGACGACGAAGTCGCGGTGACGTAGTGCGGTTTTCGGGGAAGTTGCCAACGGGCGACCTCCCGGAACTTCGTTGAGTCCAGGATGACCATCTCAACTCCACCCTTGCCGGAGACGCCAATAACCAAATGAGTGGACGTAGCAACGGCCGCGAACACTTGAGATTCGAACGGTGCCTTCCTGATGTTGAACCAGCCACCGGTTGTGATCAGTTCATCCGTCGATTGGGCCGGAGCGATCGAAACGGCTGCCAGAATGAAAGTCAGGAGGCGCATGGTTTGTACTCTGATCCCTTGCGCCTGGCGGCACCGAAAAATGGGCGGAAAGTCGCCATTGGGCGGACCCTTCTCTTGGCTACCATGATTCCATGAACGCCGAACAGTTTACGATGAGACGCGCCGTGGCGGCCGATCTCGAGTTAGTGCTTCGCCACCGCGCGGCGATGTTCGCCGCAATGGGGCTGGACGTCGATGACGCTGCGTTGGCCGCAAGCAGGATCTTCTTCGACGAAGCCTTTTCGCGTGGCCGCTACTACGGGTGGTTTGTGGAGAATGCCGGCCTCGTGGTGGCGGGCGGCGGCATCGTGCTGCTGGATTATCAACCGGGGCCAAGGCAATCCGGCTTGCTACGTCCTTTTGTGGTGAACATGTGGACCGAGGTCCCATTCCGGCGGAGTGGGCTTGCACGGCGGCTGATGGAGACTATGGTCGCCTGGGCCAGGGCAGAAGGTCATACAAGTCTCAACTTACACGCCAGCCAGCAAGGCCGGGCGCTGTACGAGAGCCTGGGCTTCCTGGCGACGAATGAGATGCGGCTTGAGTTATGAACGCGGCCGGCTATCAGAAATAGAGGTGCAGGCCGAGCTTGATGAAGCGGGGCAAGTTCCCTTGGACGAAGTTGAGACGGCCGAAGTTCGGGCTCGCGACATCGTTGCCGCCGCTGATCAGGCCGGTATACCAGGGACGGTTGAACGCGTTAACCATTTCGAAGCGGAACTGGGCGCGGATCTGTTCATGGATCGGGAACATCTTGGAGATCGAGGCGTCCCAGTTCTGGTAGCCGGGAACGCGGACATCGCCGAAAAGAGTTGGGAAGTCGCGCAGCGTGAAGGGCTCCTGGCGCGCGACGGGGCGGCCTGTGGCTGCATTGGTCCAGAGGCTGGTGTTAAACCAGCGGTCCTGTGTACGCTCACCGGAGGATAACTTGGCGCTACCGGAAGTTACCTGCGCAGCGTTGGGATAGTCTACTGCCCAGCCGCTTTGATAAGTAACGTCGAAGTTAAGCTGCCAACCGCCCAGGGCGAGGTCGACGGGTTTCGCCCAGCCGGCGCCCCACGGTTTGCCTTTGCCGAAAGGAAGTTCGAATACGCCGGCGATAGTAAATTTCTGAGGAATGTCGATCTGGCTGGCGGAGCGCTTCTCAAGGCGGGAAGCCGCGGGGTCGGCGAGATTGAAGTCCTGGGCGTTCAGCATGGTGACGCGTTCGAGCGTCTTGCCCGTGCCGTAGCTGGCGAGGAAGGTGATGCCGTTCGCCATGCGCTTCGTAATCTTCGACTGGAAGCCATGGTAATCCTGAGCGCCGATGGGGTTGTTCGCGAGCGTGATGCCCGTGTACTGCGGATAGGGGAGCAGTAACTGCTGGCGTGGGATGGTCGTGCCGTTGAGGCCGGCGTTATTGGGGATCAGTCCGGCCATCGGGTTTGGCACCCGAGCGGTGTAGTATGCGGAGTCGATCGCGCCGGCGGCCGTGCGTCGTCCGAGTTCGGAGGCGGGGAGGACGTTGACGGCCGACGACAGGGGAAGCTTGCGGGTGAGATTCCCGACGTAGGCAACCTCACCGAGCATGCCGAAGGGGAGTTCACGCTCGATGTCGAAGGAGAACTGGTGTGAGTAGGGCAGGGATCGGTTGAGGTTGTTGGCCGTAATGCCCTCACCGAGGAAACTCGCCGCGCCGAGAGACGATCCGATTGGGCTGAGCAGACGTCCGCCGGGGAGGTTGGCGAACGCGTTATCGATCGAGACGGCGGGGGTGAGATTGCCGTCGGTGGAAGTTACCGCCGTAGTGCGGCGGGAGAAGCCTTGCGACGAGCCCAGTTCGTTCTGGCCAAGATAGTAGAGCCCATAGCCCCCGCGTATCACCCACTTGTCGGTGATACGGAATGCACCGCCGACGCGCGGCTGGAAGTTATTGCGATCCGGATTGAAGGCTCCGCGAGGCTGGCCGTTGGTGTTGGCGAACTGAACGCCGCCCCGGAGATTGAGTCCAGCGGCCTGGGCCGCGATGGGGCTTGGGGCGTTGAAGTCGAATCCGCGGAGTTGGCGGTCAAAGCGTTCGACGACGGGGGTCTCATAGTCGTACCGGAGGCCCAGGTTGAGCGTAAAGCGAGACGTAAGTTTCCAGTCATCCTGCAGGAAGAAGGCGAAGTAATGATTCCGCTGGGCCGGATTGATGTTGCGGTCGACACCGGCGTCGGAGGGATACCCGAGCACGAAATTGGCAATCTCGTTACCCGAGACGGCGTCCGCGCGGAGGGCGTTCGCCTGCGTCCAGGAACGATTGAAGGTATAGAATCCCGCGGCGAGCCCAGGGTTATTGTTGTTGTCGTTATAGCGGCGGCCTTCGGCGCCGAACTTAAGTAAGTGGCGTCCGGTGGCCAGGTTGAAGTTCGGTTGGATCGTGTAGGAATCGTCGGTGGCGACGTTCAATAGACGGCTGGTACCCATGCCTTGATAACTGCCGAGGTTGATCTGAGGAAATTCCGGGCGGTCCAACTGCGAGACGATCGAGGGGGAGAACCCGAGCGTGCGTTGGTCAAAGCCGGTACCGAAACTGGATCCGGTCGTCTCCTCCCAGCGGGCAAGGCCGGCCCGCAGGTTAAAGGTGAAGTTGGGGGAAATAGTGGACGTCCAGTCGGCGGTCCAGTTGCGCCCGTTGCGGATCAGCGGAGCGTTGCCGGTGGTCTCGGCGGGATTGCGATCGTTGAACGGATCCTGAATGAAGACGAGGCCCCGGTACTCGGAGAACGGATTCTGGCCGTAGCGGAAGTATAGGTTGTTCTTGGAATTGATGACGTAATCCATGCGCCCGATCCACTGGTTCATGTCGCCGATCCAGCGGGACGGATAAATATAGTTATTTACGTGGCCCGGCCCATCGCCGGGGCTGTTCGGCAGCGGGTAGAACTTGAACGCATTGGTGGCGATCGGGCTGATGCGGTTGGCGGGGATGCGGTTGCCGGCGAATGGCGTGCGCGTCGCGTTGGCCTGGGTGGTTAACGGATCGTAGATAGTAACCTGCTGGCCCTGGGCGTTGAGAAGCGATGAGAAGTCGCCGTTGCGCCATTCGGCAAGCGGAACCGACTGCGAGCCGGGATCAGCCGAACGCTGGCGCATACCTTCATACGAGAGCAGCCAGAAGAGCTTATTGCGGCCATCGAAAAGTTTCGGGATGAGCACCGGGCCGCTCAGGTTGAAGCCGAAGGTGTTGATGTTGTTCGGCGGTTTCTTCGTGCCGTTGCGATTCAGTTCCGTCTGATTCGCGTTCAGCTCCTCAGATTGGAAGTATTCAAACAGGCTGCCGTGAAATGCGTTGCCGCCGGACTTAGTAACAATCGTAACGACGCCGCCTCCGGTTCGGCCGTACTGCGCATCGTAACTGTTGGTGACTACCTTGAACTCCTGAACCGATTCCATTGTCGGTACGTGAATCACGGTGCGGTTGCCCCGCACGTTCGAGATTCCGTCCAGCAGGACCTCGTTCTCGCGATTCCGTCCGCCGTTGACGGCGAAGTTCGAAGTCCCGGCGATGTCGAAGGAACGAAGATAGCGCCAGCCGCCGGTCTTAATAACGCCGGGAGCGGCCCATGCGATCTGGAAGGGGTTGCGGCCCTGCGTCGGGATCTGCGAGATAAGTTCGTTCGCGATCACTTGCGAGCGTGAGGCGGTCTCTGTTTGGAGCAGCGATACGTCGGCGCTGATGGTGACCGACTGGGCCAGGTCCCCAACCTCGAGCGTGATGTCGGCACGAGCCCGATCCTGCGCCTCCAGCCGGATGTTCTCGCGAATGTACTTCTTGAATCCCTGGTGCTCCACCGAAATGCGGTAGATACCTGGAGCGAGAAACGGCGTGACGTAACTGCCGGCCGCGTTCGATTCGGCAGCGACCGAAAAGTTAGTCGACAAGTTAGTGACGCTAACAGCGGCGCCCGGAATGGGGGCCCCGGAAGAGTCAGTCACGGTGCCCGTGAGGCTGGCGCGAACTTCTTGCGCGTTGGACACGGCCGCTACCGATAGGCAACTAAGGACGGTTCGTACGAATATTCCACACTTCATGGTGACCCCATTTCGCATTAACAAATCTTAGCGCCCGCCTTCGGAGAGCGCTAACATCGGTCAAAGTATAGCGGAATGGGGAGTGGGCTCCCATGGGTGAAAGCTTAATGAATGTTACTCAAGGATGGGCGCCCGGCGCTATGCCATCTTTAGAAGTAAAAATGCAGGCCGAGCTTGATGAAGCGTGGCAAGTTCCCTTGCACGAAGTTGAGTCGGCCGAAATTGGCATTCGCCACGTCGTTGCCGCCACCAATGAAGCCAGTGTACCAAGGGTGGTTGAAGGCATTCACCATTTCCAGCCGAAATTGGGCGCGCATCTGTTCGTGGATGGGGAACATCTTGGAAATCGAAGCGTCCCAGTTCTGATACCCAGGCACCCGCACGTCGCCGAAACGAGTGGGGAAGTTCCGGAGCGTAAAGGGCTCCTGGCGGGGGACCGGGCGGCCGGTGGCGGGGTTGGTCCAAAGGCTGGTGTCGAACCAGCGATCGAGACTCCGTTCGCCGGAAGACAGGCTTGCGCTGCCTGGGGTAACCTGGGCGGCGTTGGGATAGTCGAGAGCCCAGCCACTTTGGTAAGTGATGTCGAAGTTAAACTGCCAGCCTCCGAGGATGAGGTCAGCGGGTTTGGCCCAGCCGGCGCCCCACGGTTTGCCCTTGCCGAAAGGAAGTTCGAAGACGCCGGCTATGGTGAACTTCTGAGGAATGTCGATATTCGCCGCGGAGCGCTTCTCCAGGCGCGAACTGGAAGGGTCATTGAGGTTGAAATCCTGCGCATTCAACAGGGACACCCGCTCCAGAGTCTTTCCGATCCCATAACTGGCAAGGAACGTAAGTCCGTAAGCCATCCGCTTCGTAAGTTTCGACTGGAAGCCGTGATAGTCCTGGGCTCCGATGGGATTGTTGGCGAGAGTAATCCCGGTGTACTGGGGAAACGGCAAAAGAAGCTGCTGGCGTGGAATTGTGGCGCCGTTCAGGCCGGCGTTGTTGGGGATAAGTCCGGCCATCGGATTGGGCACGCGGGCGGTGTAGTAGGCGGAGTCGATGGCGCCGGCGGCGGTGCGGCGTCCGAGTTCGGACGCAGGCAGAACGTTCACCGGCGTGTTGACGGGAAGTTGACGAGTCAGATTCCCGACATAAGCGACTTCGCCGAGCATGCCGAACGGAAGTTCTCGTTCGATGTCGAAGGAGAACTGGTGTGAGTAAGGCAAAGGGCGGTTGAGATTGTTAGCGGTGATGCCTTCACCGAGGAAACTGGCCGCGCCGAGAGAAGACCCAATCGGGCTGAGGAGGCGCCCGCCGGGGAGATTGGCGAAGGCGTTGTCTATGGAGACCGCAGGAGTAAGGTTGCCGTCGGTGGAAGTTACCGCCGTTGTGCGCCGGGAGAATCCCTGCGAGGAGCCGAGTTCGTTCTGGCCGAGATAATAGAGACCATAGCCGCCCCGGATGACCCACTTATCGGTGACACGGAATGCCGCGCCCAGCCTTGGTTGGAAGTTGTTGCGATCCGGATCAAAGGCGGAGCGGGGCTGGCCGTTGACGTTAGCGAATTGGACGCCGCCGCGCAGGTTGAGTCCCTGTGCCTGCGCCGCGATTGGGCTTTGGGCGTTGAAATCGAAGCCGCGGAGTTGACGATCGTAGCGTTCGACGAGCGGCGTCTCGTAGTCGTAACGGAGGCCGAGGTTGAGCGTAAGCCGCGACGTGAGCTTCCAGTCATCCTGGAGGAAAAAGGCGAAGTAGTGATTCCGCTGTGCCGGGTTGATGTTGCGGTCGACGCCGGCGTCGGAAGGATAGCCGAGTACGAAGTTGGCAATCTCGTTGCCCGATACGGCGTCCGCGCGGAGGGCGTTCGCCTGCGTCCAGGAACGATTGAACGTGTAGAATCCGGCGGCGAGCCCAGGATTATTGTTGTTGTCGTTATAGCGGCGGCCTTCGGCGCCGAACTTGAGTAAGTGGCGTCCGGTGGCGAGGTTGAAGTTAGGCTGAATGGTGTAGGAGTCGTTGGTGCCGACGTTGAGCAGCCGGCTGGCGCCCATGCCCTGATAGCTGCCGAGGTTGATTTGAGGGAACTCCGGGCGATCCAGTTGGGAGACGATCGACGGAGAAAATCCGAGGGTGCGTTGGTCAAAGCCTGTACCGAAACTGGATCCAGTGGTTTCCTCCCAGCGGGCGAGGCCGGCCCGGAGGTTAAATGTGAAGGTGGGGGATAGCGTGGACGTCCAGTCCGCCGTCCAGTTGCGGCCGTTGCGGATGAGCGGAGCGTTCCCGGTGGTTTCGGCGGGGTTGCGATCGTTGAATGGATCCTGAATGAACACCAGGCCACGATACTCCGAGAACGGATTCTGCCCGTAACGGAAGTAGAGAGTGTTTCTGGAGTTAATGACGGCGTCGATACGCCCGATCCACTGGTTCATGTCGCCGATCCACCGGGAGGGATAGATATAGTTATTCACGTGGCCGGGGCCGTCGCCGGGGCTGTTCGGCAGCGGGTAAAACTTAAATGCATTCGTGGCGATGGGGCTAATGCGATTCGCGGGGATGCGGTTGCCGGCGAAGGGCGTGCGCGTCGCGTTGGCCTGGGTGGTCAGTGGGTCATAGATCGTCACCTGCTGTCCCTGGGCGTTGAGAAGAGAGGAGAAATCGCCGTTGCGCCACTCGGCAAGCGGAACGGACCGGGAGCCGGGATCGGCCGAACGCTGGCGCATGCCTTCGTAGGAAAGTAGCCAGAATAGACGATTGCGCCCGTCGAACACCTTGGGGACGTAAATAGGCCCGCTGAGGTTGAACCCGAACGTGTTGATGTTATTTGGCGGTTTCTTCGTGCCGCTGCGATTGAGCTCGGTCTGGTTCGCGTTGAGTTCTTCTGACTGGAAATATTCGAATAGGGTTCCGTGGAAGTTATTGCCGCCGGACTTAGTAACAATGGTGACGATGCCGCCGCCCGTGCGGCCGTACTGGGCGTCGTAGCTATTCGTGAGGACCTTAAACTCCTGGACGGACTCCATCGTCGGGACATGGATGACGGTACGGTTGCCGCGGACGTTCGAGATGCCGTCGAGGAGCACCTCGTTCTCGCGATTGCGTCCGCCGTTGACGGCGAAGTTCGAGGTTCCGGCGATGTCGAACGAGCGCAGGTAGCGCCAGCCGCCGGTCTTGATCACGCCGGGGGCAGCCCATGCAATCTGGAACGGATTGCGGCCCTGCGTGGGTATCTGCGAGATGAGTTCGTTGGCGATCACTTGCGAACGGGAGGCGGTCTCGGTCTGCAGGAGCGAGACGTCGGCGTTCACCGTCACCGATTGGGTGAGGTCGCCCACCTCCAGGATCACGTCGGCCCGAGCGCGATCCTGCGCTTCAAGGCGGATGTTTTCGCGGACGAACTTCTTGAAGCCCTGCTGCTCGGCCGAGAGACGGTAGATGCCCGGCGCGAGGAATGGCGTGACGTAGGTGCCCGCGGCGTTCGATTCCGCGTTCACCGCGAGATTCGTGGCCAGGTTCGTAACGGTGATGGAAACGCCAGGGACAGGCGCTCCCGATGAGTCCGTAACGGCGCCGGTTAGACTGGCGCGGACTTCTTGGGCATTCGCGGCGGCTAGCGATGCTGCGAGAATGCAAACGAGTCGAATAAACATCATTCACCTCACTGTCACAAATTATGAACGCTTAAATAAATAGACCTTCAGAAATTGTAACAACATCAGAGAAGCGTTGCGGAAGGAGTCTGTCAGGGGCGGTAGTCGATCCAGATCGGGCTGGCCCACGCCATGTTCTCGTCTTGTTGGATGACGCGGACGTAGTAGTAGTGCGATCCCGGCTGGGCTTCGGTATCGGCGAAGGTTACAGACATCTCGGCGACGTCGGGGTGCGACGTGTAGACGAACGTGTTGTCCCGGATGATGTCGATCTGGCGGATTGTCGCGGTTCCGATGATGCCGATCTCGAGCCGGGGCCGTTCCTTGGTTGTGAAGGACTCGCCCATCGCGTGGCCCAGGCACTGAAAATCCACCACGATGTTGTCAGTGGCCGCGTACGTGCGTCGCTCGTAGAGGGAGTTCCAGATACCGTCGTAGCTGCGCTCGGGTGTATAGACGGCGGCGTAGGAGTTATGCGTCGCGCGATGGTCAGAACTGGCGATAAAACCCATCTTGTAACCTTTTGCCAACGCATTCCAGACGAAACCCTTCTCGCGGATGGAGGCGGAAGTGATGTAGCCGCCAACGCTGATCTCATGCGCAACTGCGCCTTTCGGAGCGCCGAAGTATTCGTAGCTGTCGCGGTTGCCCTGGTAGATCTCAACAAGCCTTTCGACGCGCTCGTCGTTGTATCGCCAATCGGTGCCCATTTGGGTCGCCGTCGTATGAGGAATGCTAAGCGCGGTGGGCTTCGATTTTCCACCGAGTAAGTTGCTCCAGAGGTAGAGCTGATCGTCCTCGGCGGCGTCGGCTGGTCCTGGTCCGGCCTTGATGCGCAGCGGCTCGTACCCGCGGCGGTTACCCACGATGTTACGGTGTCCATCGGGGTACTTCACGGTGCGTTCATAGTTAAGCAGGGGATAAAACGAGCCAGGCAGTTTGTAGATGTCGACGGCTTTATCAACCATCCGCCACATGTAGTCGCTGAGATCGTTCTTCGGCATCAGGTGCTCCGATGGCCCGATGAAGTCCATTTTCGCCGCGTCGGTGGCGTAGCGGTAAAGATCGTAGAGACTGCCGTCGGATTGGCCGTCGAAGCTTAGGTCGGTATGACGATGGAGGTCACCCCACGTAAGTTTGTAACTTTTGCCGCCGGCCTTCATTTCGTAAGTCTTCCAAATCGGCGGAGAGGGAGGAGGGTCGGTGTCGGCAACCGGCTGCGGGGCGGACAGTCCCGATACGCCGACAAGCGTTTCGCGGCTCACGGCGCCTTCGGGCAGGCGTTCCGGTTCGATTCGCGCCGCGTGGAGATCGTACTGGCCGTAGCGCCGGTCCGAGGGAAGAAGGTTCCAGCCGTCGGTTTGGGTGGCGAACCACAGTCCCCCATCGGGGCCGGCTGCGAAGGCTGCCCGCTGTTCCTGGCGGCCGCCTGAATCAGCGAGGTTCACCGGACGGGACCATGCATTGCCATCGAACATCACAGCCTGATAGACCCAGTAAGGCACCATTCCCTCGGCACTGCGAGAGGTCGGGCTGAGCCGTCCAATAGTGCGCATGCGGACCAGCGCCCAAATGCGGCCGAGGCGATCCGTCTGGATGATCGGGTTTTCCGTAAAGGTGTCGTAGGAGCTTGGGAGCCCGAGCGTCATCCGGCTGCCCAGCACGGGCTTGCCGGGGAGCAGCGTCTCGAGTGGTGTCGCAGGCTGCATCAATCGCCCGCGTTCAATCACTCGAACTTCCACCCGGCGGCGGAAGTAGAGGCCGCTTTCGCCCCGAAGGATTCCGTTGATGCCGTATGCGTCCTTGCCCCAGTTGGAGCCGGAGTTGTCATACGCGATCCACAGCCGGTCCCGCGCGTCGAAGGTGAGCGCGGCGTGACCCTCGAAGTCTGCGCTATTTGTGATTCTTTCGAGAGGTTGGAGGCGCCCGGCAGCCCATCGCCGCAGAAAGATATCGTAGTTACCGTATCTGTAACTATCCCACGCGATGGCGGCTTCGCCGCGTGAGTTAACGGCGATAGCGGGCTCCCAGTCGCTGTCCGGATGTTCTGTAACTTTGGTTTCGGCGGACCATCTGCCGGCGGTCCAGGTGCGCATGGAGATATCGGTCTTTTCACGCCCAGCCGATTGCCACACGAGAAACACCGAGCCGTTCGGCGCCGCCGCCAGTTTCGGAAAAGTGTCTGGACCTGGGGTGCGTGTCAGTTGCTCGACGGCAGACCATTGCCCCGCCCGGAGCGTGCGGGCGTAGAGATCGACCTGGCCGTTCACAGTGGCGGACCATACGGCCAGCAGTACACCATCGGCGGGTGAGGCGAGCGCTGTCTGATAGTAGTCGCCGGGTGAAGGCGTGAGATCAAACGGACTGCTCCACGAATGGCCGTCGTCGGTCGACCGGATGCGGAGCGTTTCGAGTCCCGCCGCGTGGGCGGACCAAGCGATCCACACGCGGCCGTTCGGCGAGATGGCCATCGCGGGATAATCGTCGTTGGTCTCCGGACCGGCCAATGCCTGCGAAGGCGGAACCCGTTCGACGAGGATCCGGCCGTTCATCAGACTGCGTGTCGTGAGATACGCGACGTCGGCCGGACGGAACTCCGCTTCGCCATGCGCCGTGCGGAGCCGGACGGTCGTCATATCGGGTCCCGTCACGTCGATGTAGACGCCTTTCCATCGGGCTTTGGGGAACTTCGCCTGTTCCTGGGGAAGCAGGTTGAGATTCGCGTCCCAGCCGTTCACTGCTTTCCACGAAGTGGGCGTGAAGGTTTCGGAGAAGTTGAAATGGTGCATCGCGACGATGCGAGCTTCGCCGCCCGAGGCCGAGATTTCGCCGGACCAATCCGAGGGCGTTGGGTCCGCGCCCCCGAACAGGATTTGGAAGCGTTGTTGGGCTGAGGCTGAGATGGGCAGGGTGAGGGCCACTGCGACGGCGATCCGGAACATAGAGCTTTGATTGTATCGGCCAACGCCGGCCGGGCGCAGTGGAGCCCGGCGCGATACAATCGGCGCATGGCGAAAACCACCCGTCGACGAATGCTGGCCGCTGCGGCTGCGAGCCCCTTGGCGATGCACGCTGCTCCGGCTTCCAAGATTCCTACGGCCTCCGTTTACACCCGGCTTGGCGTGAAGCCGGTGATCAACGGCGTGGGAACCGTAACCATGCTCGGCGGATCGTTGATGCCGCAGGAAGTACTCGACGCGATGGACGAAGCGGCGCGGCACTTTGTTCCCCTGGCCGATTTGCTAAAGAAAGCCGGCGAACATATTGCCCAGTTACTGAAAGTTCCTGCGGCGATGGTCACCTGCGGAGCAGCGTCGGCGATTACGGTGGCGGCGGCCGCGTCGATCACGCGCGGTGACCGGGCGAAGCTGCAGCAACTGCCCGACGTGACAGGCATGCCGTTCGAGATCATTCAGCAAAAGACGCATCGCTCCGGGTACGAGCATCAGATGACGCTCGCGGGCGCCAAAATCGTCACAATCGAAACTCGGGAAGAACTGGAAAACGCCATTTCTCCCCGCACCGCAATGCTCTTCTTTCTGAACAAGGCTGATTCGGAAGGGCGGATACGGCGGGCCGAATGGGTGGAGGTGGGGCGTAAACACCGCGTGCCGTCGTTCACCGATGCCGCCGCCGACGTGCCACCGAAGGGTCGCCTTTCGCAGTATGTCGAAGAAGGGTTTGACTTGGTCGCGTTTTCAGGTGGGAAGGGATTGCTGGGTCCGCAGTCGGCGGGACTGTTGTTGGGTCGCAAGGATCTGGTCGAGGCGGGGATGTTGGCGATCAGCCCGAACGGCGGGATTGGCCGCGGGATGAAGGTGGGCAAGGAAGAGGTGATTGGATTGGTCGCCGCGGTGGAGCGGTATCTTCGGGTTGACCATGACGCTGAGATTCGAGAGTTGGATCGGCGCGTCACGGAGATGACGGCAGCCCTAAAGAAGATTGCCGGTTTGCGATTGGCGCGGCACGTTCCCGAGATCGCGAACGAGGTTCCGCATTTGTCTGTGGAATGGGACGAGGGTGCGCGCGGGGTGACCTCCGCCGATGCCGTCGAGCGCTTGAAGTCGGGCGATCCGGCCGTGTGGGTATCCCGGGTTGGCGCCGGGCACCTGCGTGTGTCGCCTTGGATGCTGAAGGACGGCGAGCATCGCGTGGTGGCCGATCGCATCCGTGGTTTGTTCGCGTAAATGCTTTCTGTTTCTGCCGTCATTCCAGTGCTGAACGAAGCGGAGGTGCTGGGGCGATTGTTGGACTCGTTGAGCGCGGTCAATCCGCCTCTGGAGATTGTGGTGGCCGACGGCGGGTCCACCGACGGAACCGTCGCCATCGCGCGGGAGCGCGGAGCTCGCGTGGTGAGGGCGGTGAA
>JBGSME010000018.1:0-7450 GCA_041740335.1 Bryobacteraceae bacterium
CGGGGGAAGGCCGTAGGTCCGGACCTCTCGTCGATCGGGCGCGAGTTGACCCTCGGCGAGATCCTGCAATCGGTACGCGAGCCGGCGGCGAAAGTGAAGACCGGGTATCAGATGGCCGCGGTAGGGTTGCGCAACGGAAACACCGTGCGAGGATTCGTGCGTAACCGGAGCCGGTACAACATCCAGATCCAGGATCTTGCGGGACGGTTTCACTTACTGGACGAGGCCGAGATAGCCGACGTGAAACTGGAGGACGGTTCGACGATGCCGGCGGCGAATGCCCGCGCGGACGAACTCCGCGATGTGGTGGCATATCTCAGTTCGTTGGGCGGGATGCCGGTTGGGCAGCACGGATTGGCGATCGCGAACGAAGGCGGACCGTCGTTCGCGCAGGTGGCCAATCCGAAAGCCGGAGACTGGCCCACCTACCACGGCTTGATCAGCGGGAATCGACATAGCGACCTCGATCAGATTACGCCGGCGAACGTGAGTAATCTTACTTTGAAGTGGGTATTCCCGGTAAATCACTCGACGCTCGAAGTTACTCCGGTGGTGATGGATGGCGTGATGTATGTAACGGGCCCGAACCAGGTCTGGGCGCTGGATGCGCGGGCGGGCCGGACGTTGTGGCACTACCAGCGGCCGATGTCGGGGGAATCCCGCGGGGATCCGGCGAAGGGCACCAATCGCGGCGTAGCGGTATTGGGCGACCGTGTCTTTCTGGTAACCGACAATGCTCACCTATTGGCGCTGCATCGGGTTACGGGGCAGTTACTTTGGGAGACCGTGATCGCGGGTGATGACGCGGCGCGCCGCAATCTGGGCAACACGTCGGCGCCGCTAGTGGTGAACGACATGGTTGTAGCTGGGATATCGGGAGGCGATCTGGGCATGCGCGGATTCCTGGATGCATACAATGCCGTCACCGGGGAACGCGTATGGCGCTTCTGGACTGTACCAAAGCCCGGCGAGCCGGGTTCGGAAACATGGGGCGGCACGGCGCTTCAGCAGTTCGGTGGCGGTGGCGCCACCTGGATGACGGGGACGTTCGATCCGGAGACGAACACAATCTTCTGGGGATCCGGCAATCCGTATCCGTCGATGAACGGGGATGAGCGGCGGGGGGACAATCTGTACTCTGACTGTGTGCTGGCGATTGACGCGGCAACGGGCAAGCTCAAGTGGCACTATCAATTCACGCCACACGATTTGTACGACTGGGATGGCGGGCAGACACCGATGATTGTGAACCGGCGGTATCGTGGGCGGGACCGAAAGTTACTCCTGCAGGCGAATCGGAACGGCTTCTTTTATGTGTTTGACCGGACCAACGGCGAGCTACTGCTGGGAGAAAAGTTCGTAGACAGACTAACGTGGGCCACCGGGATCGGCAAAGACGGGCGGCCGATAGTAGTGCCGGGGCTGGAGCCGACACGCGACGGCACCAAAGTTTGCCCCAACGTGCTGGGCGGAACGAACTGGCCTTCGATGGCGCTGAGCCCTGCAACGGGGCACTTCTATCTCATGGCTCGCGAGGCATGCGGCATCTATACAAAGCCGCCGAGTTGGAATCCGAAACCGATCGCGCTCGAACCGGGGCAGATGTTTCTAAGGGCGCTCGATATCGAAACCGGACGGCGCGTGTGGGAGGTTCCGCAGATTGGGCCAGCCGACAGTTGGGGCGGCGTGCTGTCGAGCGGCGGCGTGATTTTCTTCGGAGAGGATAGCGGGGCGCTCGGCGCGGTGGATGCGCGAACGGGCAAGGATCTGTGGCATGTGCAGACGAACGCCTCGGCGGCGTTGGGCGACGGGCATAGCTGGCGATCGTCGCCGATGACCTATCTGGCCGGCGGACGGCAGTATATTGCGTTCGCGGCGGGTCCGAATATCTTGTGCTTCGGACTGAAGTAAGCTACAGCACCAATATCGGATGATACAGATGAGGCAGCCGCGCTTCGCCGATGGCGACGAGGTCGCCCTCCTGGGAAACCGCCTTCACCAGCAGCGCGCCTTTGGCCGGACGGAACGGCGATACGCGAAAGTCGCGGCCCTGGCGAATCTGGGCGGCGGTGATGGCGTCCACGGTTTCAGCGGGGAATTGCGGCAGAAGGTGAGCCGGTCCGATGAGGGCCTCGCCGAAACGGTCCTCCTCGCGCAGCAGAATGAGTTCGTCGATGGTCCTCGATTGCTCGATCGAAAAGTCACCGGAGCGAAGGCGGCGGAGGCTGCCGAGATGTCCGCCGCATCCGAGGGCGGCTCCGAGATCGTGCGCAATCCCCCGCAGATATGTGCCGCCGGAACAGTGGACCTCAATCCGCAGTTGGGCTGGTTGGATGTCCAGGACGCGGAGAGAATGAACAGTGATTTCCACCGGTTCCAGTTCCACTTCTATCTTCTTACGCGCAAGTTTATAAGCAGGGATGCCGCCGACTTTCTTCGCCGAAACAGGCGGCGGCGTTTGCAGGAACGTTCCCCGGAAGCGGCTGAGCGCTTCTTCGAGTTGATCCGGAGTGAAGTCGCAGGGGCGCGGATCGCTGGACGGCATGCCCTGGCTATCGTAGGTATCGGTGGCGAAGCCGAAGCAGACCAGGGCGTCATAAACCTTTTCCGCGCGCGTGTAGAACTGGGCGAGACGAGTGGCACGGCCGATCACCAGCGGCAGGACGCCGGTAGCCATTGGATCGAGCGTACCGAGGTGGCCCACCTTCTTCGTACCCGCGATGCGGCGCATTTTCCCGACGACATCGTGGCTGGTCCAGCCGGCCGGTTTGTCCACCACCACCACCCCATCCAATGCCTTATCCTCATTCATGCTTCCTCACTGTAGCATCCACGCAAGAGGCGGCTTACGCGATAAAATGTGCAGATCATGCCCGATAATGACTCGTTCCCACTTCCGGCCAGCTTCGAGTTTTTGGTGCATCAGATCAGGATGCAGGCGCAGGTGCAACTTGGCGTTTTGCATCTCGGCGCGGAAGGGGAGCAACCCGAACCGCAACTGCCCCTGGCGCGCCATGCGATCGACCTGCTGGCGATGCTTTTGGAAAAGACGAAGGGGAACCTGAGTTGGGAAGAGCAGCGGCTGGTCGAAAATTCAGTCACTGAGCTCCGGTTTCAATACATCCAAGCGGTGGAATCAGCCGGTAAGCGCGCGGCAGCAGCGGCAGCGGAGCCGATCGCCGAAGCCCCGGCCGATTCGCCGGCGGATGCCAATGATTGATCGCTTGAAGCTGACGGTGTTGGGTTCAGGAACAAGCGTCGGGGTGCCGACGGTGGGCTGTTCGTGCGATGTATGCCGGTCCACGGATCCGCACGACAACAGGCTGCGTCCTTCCGTATGGCTGCAGTTCCGCGGGCGTTCGATCCTCATCGATACCACGCCGGACTTCCGCACACAGGCCTTGCGCGCCGGGATTCCACGCGTGGACGCGATCCTGTTCACGCACGCGCACGCCGATCACATCATGGGGCTCGACGACGTGCGTCCGTTCAATTTCCGGCAGCGCGGCTCGATTCCGATCTATGGATCCGCCGAGACGCTCGGATCGATCCAACGTATTTTTCATTACATCTTTCAGACTGAGCCCACCGAGAGTTCCGTGCCCAAGCTGGCGTCGAACATCGTGGACAGTGGGGTATTCGATCTGTTCGGGGCGCAGTGTACACCGATCCGCCTGAAGCACGGGCGCGGCGAAGTGTATGGGTACCGCGTCGGGAACCTGGCATACCTTACCGATCACAGCGAGATTCCGCCCGAGTCCCTGGAACAGTTGACGGGATTGGACGTATTGTTCCTGGATGCGCTGCGCCACAAGCCGCACCCGACGCACTCAACGGTAGACCGATCGCTCGCGTATGTGGAGCAGCTCCAGCCCAAGCGTGCTTACTTCACCCATATCGGGCACGATCTGCCGCATGAGCGCACGGAGCGATTGTTGCCGCCGAACGTGCGGCTGGCCTACGACGGATTGGTATTGGAGATCGACCTCGAAGTTGGGCCGGAACGGAACGGCGCGGAAACGACCGAAGCATGAAAGTTTTTCGTAGCGTGGCCGAGGCCGAAGCAGGCTTCGGACCGTCTGGCGTGAGTATCGGAAATTTTGACGGGGTCCATCTCGGACATCAGGCGCTCTTCCGCCGGCTGGGTGTGTTGTGCGGTGAGCTCGGGGCGAAGCCTTCGGTACTGACGTTTGATCCGCATCCGGCGCGCGTGCTGGCGCCGGGCCGAGCGCCCCGGCTATTGAGCACCATGGATCAGCGTTTGCAGTGGATGGCGGAAGGGGGGATTGAGCAGGCGTTGGTGCTGCCGTTCACCACCGAGTTCGCGGCGCTGTCGCCGGAGGAATTCGTGAAGCGCGTGTTGGTGGATGCGGCTGGAGCGCGCGCCGTGGTGATCGGGGCGAATTTCCGTTTCGGGCGGAAGCAAGCAGGCGACACAGCAATGCTTGCCGAGTTCGGCGCCAGACACGGGTTCGTCACCGAAGTCGTGGACGCGGTGCGGACGCGAGGGCGCACGGTGTCGAGCACGGAAGTCCGCAAGCTGGTCGACTCAGGAAACGTTCGCATGGCGGGCCGTCTGTTGGGGCGCTGTTTTGCGATTGAAGGCGAAGTAGTCGCTGGCGCGGGAATCGGAACGCGGCAAACGGTGCCGACGCTGAATTTGGCGACAAGCGCGGAGGTATTGCCCGGCGGCGGCGTGTACGTGACGCGAACCGCGAATCCGGCTACGGGCGAGCAATGGAATTCGGTGAGCAATGCCGGAATGAGGCCGACGTTTGGCGGGCACTCCTTCGAGATCGAAACGTTCCTGCTCGACGGTCTACACGGGGAGTCACCGGCACGGATCCGCGTTGAGTTTCTGTTGCGGCTCCGGAACGAGCGCAAGTTTGCGAACGCCGCGGAACTGAAGGAACAAATCCTGCGCGACGCCGCCCGAGCCAAGAAGTATCATTCCCGAATCCGGGGCGGCAAGCTATACTGACAAGATAATCCCCAAGGCAAGGACCCACGCATCACTTATGACTCAAGGCAAGATTCAGCATCTCAAAGCACTCTCGGATTCCAGAGGTGTAATCGCAGCGGCGGCGATGGACCAGCGGGGCAGCCTGCAGAAATCGATTGCAGCCGGCGCCGGCATCCCGCAGGATCAGGTGACCGACGAGCAGATGGAGGAATTCAAGATCGCGGTGACGCGTGTGCTCACGCCGCATGCGAGCGCGATTCTTCTCGACCCCGAGTATGGCATCCCGGCTTCCAAGGCGCGTTCATCCAACGCCGGGCTCCTGCTGGCTTACGAAAAATCGGGCTACGACAACACGCAGGAAGGCCGCCTGCCGGATCTGCTGCCGAACGTGTCGGTGAAGCGCATCAAAGATATGGACGGCGATGCGGTGAAGATCCTGATTTACTACACCCCCTTCGACGATGCGAACGTCAACGACATCAAGCACGCGTTCGTGGAGCGGATCGGGGCGGAGTGCGAAGCCGAAGAGATTCCGTTCTTTCTTGAATTCATCGGGTACGATCCGAAAGGCGGCGACGAGAAGGGGTTCGAATTCGCCAAGGCCAAGCCCGAGATCGTGATCCGCAGCATGGAGGAGTTTTCCAAGCCGCAATATCGCGTGGACGTGCTGAAGGTGGAAGTGCCCATTAACGCGAACTACGTGGAAGGAAGCAGCGTCTTCAAGGGGCAGGCTGCCTATAGCCGCGAGGAGGCTCTTGACCTGTTCCGGAAGGCCGCATCGGTGGCGGGCAAACCGTTCATCTATCTCAGCGCCGGCGTGAGCAACGATCAGTTCACCGAATCGCTGCAGATGGCGGCCGACGCGGGAACCGATTTCTCCGGCGTGCTCTGCGGACGAGCCACTTGGAAAGAAGGCATTCCGGTGTACGCCAAACAGGGCGTGAAGGCGCTGGAAGACTGGCTGTCGACTGAGGGCGTGAAGAACATCAACGCGGTGAACGCCGCGTTGGCGCCGGCCAAGCCATGGTTCTCCAAGCTCGGCCTCACATCGGTGTAAGCTAGCGCGGCCGCGATTTATGTCGAAACAAAAAACTATTGCCTCGATGCTCGAAATCGGCATCGTCCCCGTGGTGCGAACCGCCTCGGCGGAGACCGCGATCCTGGCGATCGAGGCAATTCACGCCGGCGGAATTCGGGCAGCCGAGATCACGATGACGGTGCCCGGCGCGGTGCGGGCGCTGGAAAAAGTGGCCGCCAAATTTGGGGACAAAATCGTGCTCGGAGCAGGCACGGTGCTGGATCCGGAAACGGCCCGCATCTGCATGCTGTCGGGCGCGGAATTTTTCGTGACGCCGTCGTTGAACGTGGCCACTATCGAAATGGCGCGGCGGTATTCGAAGGTGATCTGCCAGGGCGCGCTCACCCCCACCGAGGTGCAGAATGCCTGGGACGCCGGCGCCGATTTCGTAAAAGTGTTCCCGTGCGGCAACGTGGGCGGACCGAAGTACATCAAAGCGCTGAAGGGTCCGTTCCCGCAAATCGACATGATTCCCACGGGCGGCGTGAATCTGGAAACGGCGGGCGAATTTCTGAAGGCCGGCGCGAGCGCGGTGGCGGTAGGCGGAGAGCTTGTGAACGCGAAGCTGATTCAGGAAGGCGCCTATGATAAGATCCAGGCGCTGGCGGCGGATTACTTGCAGGCGGTCGCCAAAGCCCGGGCGGAGATCGCAGCCGGGAAATAGGCGCCCCGAGGTAAAGAAAGGATTTGGCCATGGCAGTCAGCAAAGAGCTACTCGATATTCTGGTTTGCCCCGTGTGCAAAACGCCGGTGGAGTTGCTGCAGGACGACAACGGGCTGCGCTGCTCCGCCTGTGGGCTCGTCTATCCGATCCGGGACGACATTCCGGTGATGCTGGTGGACGAAGCGCGAAAAGAATAGCCGCGCCGTGCCGGTTCTCGAGTCGATTCCGCCGGGCTCGCGCGTGCTGATCATCAAGCTGCGCTCCCTTGGCGATTGCGTCCTGAGCACGCCGGCCATTCATTTGCTCAAACAGTTTCGAAGCGATCTCGAGATCGGAGTTGTGGTGGAGAACCGGTTTCGCCCCGTGTTCGAGGATAATCCCGATATCGGCGCAATGCTCGACCCAACACCAGTGGCCGCGGCCTTGCATCATCCGGCGATCACCATCAATTTCCATGGCGGAACGCGAAGCGTTGTTCTCACCGCGGCATCGGCGGCGCGCTGGCGGGTAGGGTTCGCGCACCTCAGGCATTCGACGATTTACAACGTACTCGTTCCGCGGGCGCAGGAAATTCTGGGCGAGGAACGCACGGTCCACACGGCGGAACATATGGCGTCGGCAATGTTTCACCTCGGCGTTCCGCGCGGCGAAGTCCCACGGGCGAGGTTATACGCGGCCGCGCCTGATTCCGCCGCAGCCCCGTACGCGGTGATCCACGCCCAGGCGTCGTCGCCGGCAAAGACAT
>JBGSME010000019.1:0-2206 GCA_041740335.1 Bryobacteraceae bacterium
CACGTCACCGATTGCGTCGTCGCCGGATCCTCGCTCCATGTCAGTACTATCCGATCCGGCGCCGCCGTCGGCCGATGCAAGTCAGCTTCCGGAATCTTCGCGTCCTTCTGCGCCTGCGTTACATACGCCGCCCCCACCAGCGTCGCGAACACACCCAGCATGAGCCCTCGTCTCTGATTCAGCATCTCTGAGCATGGTACACCGTACCGGTTTCCCTATAATGAATACTCGTGCAGCCCATTTTTTTCCTGACAACGCCGTGACCAATTTCCACCTCGCCCCGCCCCCAAAGCGCGTCGATGGATTGTGGGCCGTCCCCATTGACATTCAGTCGATCGACGCCACCATCTATCTCGACGTCGCCCGCGCCAACGCCGAAGCCGAGGTTTACCTCGAATTCATTCACGGCGAAAAGACCGGCTGCCCCGTCTTCGATCTCCGCCAGCCGATCGCCGAAGCCTGGTTCGACGGTGCCCCGATTCCCTCGCAAAAACTCGCCCAACACGATTTTGGCGCTGGGCCCGACGGCCACCTCCGGATCCTCGAAGCACGCTGCCGCCCAGGCTCATCGCACACCTTGCGGCTTCGCTACCCGCTTGGCCTCCCGGCCGCGCCACCCGTCGGGGGCCGCCTTCCCGCCCTCACCTGGATCCCCGGACTCGGCGTTCGCTTTACCTTCGGATTCTCTGATCTCGCCCCAGGCCGTTATCTCGATTCCTGGCTCCCCGCCAATTTGATCTACGATCAGTATTCCGTCGACATTGGGCTCACCGTCACCGGCACCAGCGAACCGCACACCGCGATTCACAATGGAAACTGGGCCACGCAAGTAGCCCTCAATCGCTGGTGGATCGAATACCGCCGCCACTCCACCGCGCTCTCACCGATGCTCGAGCTCCATCCGCGCCGCTTGCTGCGTCGCAGCACAGGACAAACCACCCTGCCCGTATCGCGCAAGACCATCACCATCGAAGTCTGGAAGGACGTTCAGGACAGCACACAAACCGGCCGCCTCATCAAGAACGTCGCCGCCTGGCTGGCCGATCACGAACGCGCCATGGGCCGCTACCTTCACGGTGACCGCTTCGTCGTGTTCCTGCAGGACAACGGCGGCATGGAGTACGACGGCGCGTGCACCACGAGCCTCAGCGCGCTCTACCACGAGGTCTTCCATTCCTGGTGGGCTCGCGGACTGAAGCCTGCATCCCAAAACGATGGTTGGATCGACGAAGCTTGGACCGTCTATTGCGACGAGTTCCCCGATAACGCCGTCCCCATCGACTGGTCCGCGCCGCCCGTCACTCTCTCGCCCGGCCATCCCTGGTGGCGCTCCACGCCGCGCGAGTCCTATCGTGAGGGCGTTCGCCTCTTCGCGGGAATCGCGCACCTGCTCGGTTCTTCCGCGAAATTGCACAAGCTCATGTGCGCTTTCTACAAAGCAAACGCTCCAGGATTCGTCAGCACCGCCGCGCTCCAACAACACCTCTGCGCCGCGAACCCCCAAATTGAATCCGCCTTCGCTCGATTCGTCTACGGACGACCTATCGCGCCGCCAACCCCAGATGCCGCGCCAAAAACTCGTAACTCCCAACCCCGTGGATCTGGTGCGGCCCATCGAAATACTCGATCGTAGTCCGATCCCCCCACCCCTGCGACACATAGTAACGCCGTACCTTCGCGTACTCATGCGCCACCCACTCGTCAATCCCAACGCCGTCCCTATGCCCGCGCTCCACCATGAAAGGCCGTGGCGCGATCATCCGCGCCTGCTCGTAGTAGTCGAACCTCGGCCCTAAGCGGAACTCCAGCATGTCGTACTCCGCCGTGTACATATAGCTGAACGGAGCGTCCACGCTCACCACCTTCCAAACCCACTCGTTGAAATCCCCCGAACAAATCGACAACGCGTAGCGGCCGAGCACCGCCGGAACACGCATCGCTGTCTTGCCGCCATACGAGAGCCCGTAAAATCCCACCCGTTTACCATCCACGAAAGGCAGCGTCTCCAGCCAATCGAGAATCCGGTCATGCTGGCCGATGATGAACGAGAACAGAGACAGCTTCACCGGATTCCCTTTCCTCATCAGCACCCGAAACGTGTCCTTCCCAATGTAAGGATTCTGCGGAGCGAACACCACGAATCCGCGCTCCGCCAAGTCCGCCGCAAACTGCTTGTACACCTGCCGTGTCCGGTCGTCACCCGCTT
>JBGSME010000020.1:0-4559 GCA_041740335.1 Bryobacteraceae bacterium
TGTCGCGGCTTATCTTGCGGGTTCACGCGGCCGGGTTATCGATGCCGTGTACCTGGGCGCGATCGTGACAGTTACTCACACCGCCAGCGTCTTTGTCTTGGGGTTGATTACGCTCTATGCCTCCACCCGCGTGTCACTCGACAGAATCTTTCCGTGGCTTTCTCTAGTGAGCGGCGGCATGGTGTTGGTGATCGGCGCCTGGCTGCTCTGGCAAAGGACCCGCTCCACAGAGGATCACGGCGGCCACCATACACACGGCCATCACCATGGCCACAGCCATAGCCACAGTCACAGTCATGGTGCGGAAGTATCTCGCGCCAGTATCTTGTCACTCGGCGTCTCCGGGGGACTGGTTCCCTGCCCCGAAGCCCTAGTGGTATTGATGCTGTCTATCTCGCTTCACCGGATCGCCTTTGGCCTGACTCTGCTGGTTGCATTCAGTATCGGGCTCGCGGCCGTTCTCATCGCCATCGGCGTGGCAATGGTCTTCGCCGGACCCGCGCTCCGAAAAGCAACCGGAGACTCTCCCTTCATTCGGAAGCTGCCCATCGTCAGCGCAGCGATTGTAACTTTTCTGGGACTAATCATGGTAGTCCAAGCTTTGCAACAGCTCTAAACTTATGGCCGACCGTATCTATCTTTCCTGCTGGCTCCGAGGCTTTACTGAATTCAACATGCTCTCGACCTTTGAGAAGGCCCTGCGCAAGTTTCCCTATTCGCGAATGAACCCGGAGACGATCACACGCGTCTTCGCCGTTGATTTTCACGAACCCGCGCAGACGGAACTTCGCTTTGAACAACTGACCGATCCTTCCGCCTTCACCAGCGTCTTTCGAGAGTTCGAACACGCCGACTGCGCCTATCAGATAGAGACGCATTGGGACCTCTGGCGTTACGACGGCGAGTGGAGCCTTGGTCCGGTGCCGGTAACGTTCACGTTGTTCGGCCCGCTGTTCCCCTCCGATCTTGGCGAGCAGCTTCTTCTCGAATTCGGATTGGACTCCCAGTTTTTGCCGCAGCCTTCGATCGCCGGAAGCCTTACGCCGGTGCGCTCGAATATCCGGAGCCTACTTCGGCTGGACGAAGATTTGAGAAAGACGCTTCCGGTGGACCAGAGGACACTGTGGTCAGAATCCGGCGAAAGCCTCGCCGAGTGTCTCCAGGCCGCTCTCGCCGGCGACTCGTGAGTGCGAGGATGTCTGGAAGTTCGTAGAAAGAGCGGCTCTGCGCAGGAATTCGACTGGCGGCTGTGAGGCCCCGCGGTTGGGCGAACGTTCGCTTTAGCCTGAGAGCATGAAGGAGCAAGACTGGACAAGGGTGTTGGGGATGGCCTGGCTATCGGGTGTATCAAAAGGAAATCGATGAGCCGAAACGGAAGCTGGCTCTGCGGGGACGCAACCATGCCGAGGGATAGCCGGATGGACTCATCGAGACGACGGACCCCGCGCCGGCTTAGACCCTTCGGATCGAAAGATCCCATGCCTTGAAAATCCTCGCCCGGAGGGCGGAATTTACACAACTTCGGCTTTCCGTTCCTCATCTTCACGCTGAGCCAACACAGTTCGACCCCGGTCTCCCGCTCCAACTTGCACGCAAAAGCCCATATCATCAGGTCATGCGCTGCCCTGTCACCTTCAGCCTGTTCCTTCTCTGTCTCGACGCACAAACTCCGGTCGAGATAGCCCGCACTCCCACGTTCACCGAAGGTCCCGTTTTCGACGCTGCGGGCAATCTCTTTTTCTCCTCCAATGACGGCCTGCACAAGCTGACGCCAAACGGCCGTCCAATCGATTGGGTGACAGACTCCACCGCTGGCTTCAACGGTCATAAGATCCTTCCCGACGGCACCCACCTCGTATGCGCCTCGAAAAAGTCCGCGGTCTGGCGTTTGGACGCCGCCGGGCGATTTCTCTCCGTGGCGTCGTTTGAGTGTGACGGCAATCCTCTCCGTGCTCCGAACGATCTCACGCTTGACTCCCATGGCGGCTTCTACTTCACTGACCCCGGCGGCTCCCGCCAAGCCCCCATCGGTACCGTCCATTATGTCGGCAGCAACGGAAACACACGCCTAAGCGCCAGCGGAATGCGAGTGCCCAACGGACTCGTCATCGACCCCGCCGGCAAGTTTCTCTATGTCTCGGAAACGGTTCCAAACCGGATCCTCAGGTTCCGCATCGCCGCGCCCGGAAAGTTGGATCCTCCCGCCGTTTTCGCGACCCTTCCGGCCCGGGATGCCCATGAAGCGGCGCCCGACGGCTTAGCCGTCGACGAGCGTGGCAACCTCTACGTCGCGCACCTGGGTACCGGTCAAGTCCTCATCCTCGACAAACGCGGCCGGTTGCGGCATCAATTGCAGTCGGGCCTTTACGACACCAGTAATCTGGTCTTCGGTGGCTCTCGCCGGAATCAGTTGTTCGTCACTGGCAGCGTCGGACACCGCAGCGCCACCGAAGGGCGTGTGCTCCGGTTAGATCTGAAAGGAGTCCGCGGACGGCCCTAGACGCAGCGAGGGCGGCGCTTCCTAACGAGGCGGCGACCGCCGCCGTTTGATCGTTCAACCCTCCGCCTTCGTCTCCCCCGGAGACGGATCCCGTCCATCCATCACAGCCTCGATCGCACGCGCAAGATACGCCGACTTCACCCGCGCCGGATTCAACGCGTCGTCCACCGCACCCCGGTATCGAATTACACCCGCCCGATCGAGTACAACCGCCGTCGGCGTCACCATCGCCTCCAATTCTCCGGCAAGCCGCTGACCATGATCCCGATAGACAGGGAACCCAAAGCGCGACTCCGCCGCATGCCGCCGCACCTCAGCGTCGCTCTCGTTGTAATTGGAATACACAAACAGGAACCGTACTCCGCGCCCCCCGAATTCCTCATGGAGCTTTTCAAACCGATCGTGATAGTCGTTCGAAATCGGACACACCGTCGAAATGAAAATCACCACCGTCGCCCGCACAACAGCGCTTTCGAATCGAACAGCTTCCCCCGTCGTCTCTCGCAACTCGATCCACGGCAGCGCCGTCACCGCCGCCAGAAACGCAACGGCCCACATCACTTCGACGCTTTTTCGTCCGCCTTCGCCGCTTCCAGTTTCAGGTTGATCACAGCCTCTTTGCGCGAGTCAAACACACTCAACGTCTTGTCCGGACTCTCCGCTTTCTGAAAACGCGCACGCAGCTCGTAATCCACGTTCGTCGACAACCCGTGGAACTGATACCGCCCATCGCTCTTCGTGATGAAAGACCGTACCCGTAGCGTCTTGGTGTCTTTCAGTTGCACAATCGCGCCTTCCACCACGTCGTCACGGTCGCCGCGCACCACCCCCGCCACGGAACGCGTATTCTCGTCCTCGCCCTTCTTGTTCTTATCGCCCTTGAAGAAACCAGGATCCTTCCGCCCCCCCGGCGTCGCCTTCGGAGCGGTCGGCTGGGCCGTGGCGGCAAGCGAGAGCGCGGTTAACGCTGCGATCAGGTAAGCCAGTCGTCTCATGAGTCGTTCTCCGTTTCAATTATAACGGCATCCCACTTCGCCAAGTGCCGCCGCGCTATTCTAAATCCCATGCTTTACCTCATCTTGACGTTCCTCGCGGCGGCTTTGAGTACATTCGCCGCTGAAGTGAAACAAAGCGCCATCCCCGCCACCGTGCACACCTACACCATGCAAAGCGAATCCCTCGGCATGGACCGGAATGTCTCCGTCATCGTTCCCCCGGACTACGGTACCTCCACGGCCCGCTATCCCGTGCTCTATTTGCTCCATGGCTACGGCGACGACAACACCGCCTAGTCCTACATGACCAATCTCACCAGCTATGCCGCGGACCGCAAAGTCATCATCGTCATGCCCGACGGCGGCGTCAGCTTCTACATCAACGCCGCCGGTGACGAAAAGGCCAAGTTCGAGGATTTCATCGTCAAGGACCTCGTCGCGTTCACTGACCGTGTTCTCCGCACCATTCCCCTCCCTCGCGCCCGCGCCATCGCCGGCTTGTCCATGGGAGGATATGGAGCCGCCTACCTCGGCCTGAAACACGCTCGCCGCTACGCCGCCATCGGCGCCTTCTCCGGCGCAATCGGCTTCGCCAACCCGCGCGACACTTCCAGCAGCACGTCGGGAGTCGAGCGCGTGTCGTAGAGCGGCCGCATCACCGGACCGAACTTGCTCGCCACGGCGTTCGCCGCCCCGCTTTCCGGCGCGGCCTCGACCCACGATTCGAGGAACGAGTGGTCCGGCAGGATCAAATCCGCCAGCGCGCTGGTCTCGTCAACGAACGATCCGAAGGAGACGATGAAGGGCACGCGCTTCAGCGCCTCCCCCACCTTCCACGATGCCGGCGATGCAAACACCGGATTCACTTCGTCGATCAGCAGCACCTTCGGCGCCGCATCCAGAATCTCCTTGAGTGGCCGAGTCGCCACCTGGCTGCCCTGCGGCACGAACGACAGTCCGCCGGGTCGATTCAAGGCGTTAGCCGCACGGTTCAGCGTATTAACCGCGTGCGCGTGGAACTCGCCGTTGGTGTGGGCGAGCGGCGCGCCACCAATCATCGCCAC
>JBGSME010000021.1:0-2874 GCA_041740335.1 Bryobacteraceae bacterium
GCTCGAGCAACGCCTGGCTCCACAATACGTCGCGCAAATTTTCCCCAATCAGAACCTTTCCCAGCATCTGCAGCCGCACGAATTCCACCGCGCACGCGTCCTCTCCCCGATACGCCTTCGGATCGCCCAATCGCCGCCCGAACGGAGTGAAACACGGTGCGGCCACCACGTACCCGCGCTTCACCAACTGCAGCCCATAGTCGTAGTTGATCGTGCCCCGCGCGATGCCAACCACCGCGTCGTGCCCGTCCGGACCGTGCCCGTGCAACGCCAAAATCCCCGCCCGCTTTCCGCTCACACCCTTCGGCTCCAGTAGATACAACGGTAGCGGCCGATGCCCCTCGGCTTTCAGCAGCAAGCTCCTCCGCACGTGGCCGTCCACTTCCTGTACCGATTCCTCCACTGTCTCCCATCGCGGCGGCGGCGTGAAATCGCCCAGCATTTCCCGCAGCTTTCTCCCGAACCGCCACTGCCACGCGCGGCACTCCGCCGCCGTCGACCCCTCGAACTTCATCGACAACGGCGCGTTCTCAGCCATCGCGCGAATCTCATCATGCGCCGTCTGCGCCGCCGCTGGAATCGTGCTCAAGAAGAACCGCCTCGTCATCGTTTTACTCTCCCAATCCGAACGCCACCACGTTCGATCCCGCCACAATCGCCACATACTGCTTCCCGTTCACCGCATACGAAATCGGCTGGGACTTGATCTGCTGCCCCGTATTGAAGTGCCACAGAGCCTTCCCCTCCTTGGCATCGAGCGCCGTCAAAAAACCCTGATCGTCGCCCGCGAAAATCAACCCGCCCGCTGTCGACATCACCCCGGCTCCATACCGCTTCGAACCGATCTGCCGGTATTCCCACTGCATCTTCCCCGTCGTCAGATCCAGCGCGCGCACATACATCTGCCATGGATCCGCCGGTGACTCGATGTACCCCGTCGCCATGTACGAATACCCGCCCGGCCGGAACGTATCGCGGGACTTCGTGTTGATCCCGCAACCCTCCTGCGCAATCACGTAGAACCAACCCGTCTCGGGATTGTACGCCGGCGACATCCAGTTAGTGGCCCCCGACGTCGCCGGACATGTCTTGGTGCCCTGGAAACTCGGCACCACACCCGGCACTCGCATCGGTCGCCCTTTATCGTCCAGCCCCGTCGCCCAGTTCAGCTTCTTCACGAATGGCGTCCCATGGAGAAACTCGCCGGTCACGCGATCCAGCACATAATAGAACCCGTTGCGATTCGCCTGCACCAGTAGCTTCCGCTCACGGCCTTTGTAAGGCGCGTTCACCAGGATCGGAATCTCAACCGAATCCCAGTCATGCACATCGTGCGGCGTGTTCTGGAAATACCATTTCATCTTGCCGGTGTCCGCATCGATCGCCACCAGACATTCGGTGTATAGGTTGTCGCCCTTTCGAACATCCCCATCGAAATCGGGCGCAGGATTCCCCAGGCCCCAAAACAACAGGTTTAATTCCGGATCGTAAGACCCCGTCAACCACGTCCCCGCGCCGCCCGTCTTCCAGGAATCGCCAGCCCACGTATCGTGGCCCGGTTCCCCAGGCCCCGGGATCGAATGCCAACGCCACAACAGTTCCCCCGTCTCCACATCGTAGGCATCGAGAAATCCGTTCAACCCGTGATCGCTCGGCGCAACTCCCGCGATCACCTTCCCTTTGATCACCATCGGCGCTGCCGGTGACCAATACCCGTCGCTTGCCTTCGCGATCTCTTTCTCCCACAGCAGTGACCCCGTCCGCGCATCCAGCGCCACGATAAAGGCGTCCGGCGTCGTCATGAACACCTTTGTGCCATATACCGCCACTCCGCGATTCGGACCTTTCTCGATTGGCGCGGACCGCCGGAAATCCCAGATCAGCCGCCCCGTCCGCGCATCCAGCGCATACACCTGGTTCGGCTGCGAAACATACATCACCCCGTCCACCACAATCGGCACCGCTTGCGTCTGCCGCGCGCCGGGGATCCCATACATCCACTTCGCGTCCAGCTTCTTCACCGTGTCGCGGTTGATCTCCTTCAGCGGACTGTGCCGCTGCGAATGATACTGCCCCGAGTAGTGCAGCCAGTTCTCCGCCGGCGGCGACGCCAATTGTTCATACGTCACCTGTGCCAACCCCGTCCCCGCCAGCAGCGCCCCGGTTAACAACGCTCGCCTCATTGGGCCTCCCGTGACCGCCGGCTCAGGTACGCCAGCAGATCCTGAAATTCTTCCTTCGACAAACGCGTCCCCCAATCCACCGGCATTAGTGACTTCTCTCCATAGTCGATTCGCGACGTTTCCTCCCGCATCAGCAGATAGAGCTTTCCGTCTCTGCCAAGCACCTGGAGCGAAAAATTATTCTCATTCTTTACGATCCCCTCGATCCGCTTCCCGTCCCGCATCGAAATTGTCACGGGCCGATAACCCTCCGGCATCGACTCGCGCGCTTCCGTCAGCGCTTTGCGCAAATCGTCCAGCTTTCGCTCCGCGCCGATGTTGGACAACTCCGGACCGGTAAGCCCACCGCGGCCGTTGACCGTATGGCATCCCGCGCATCCCTTCGTCCGGAAAACCGTGCCTCCCTTCTCGACGCTCCCCTCCACCGGAACATCGATCGCCGACGCGCGCAAGCTTCGGATGTATGCCACGATCTTGTTCACATCCCCGGCGGCCATCGGCGACGCCGGCATCGTCGTCCCGGCAATTCCATTCTTGATCGCATCGAACAGGTCGGACTCCGTCCGCCGCAGATATCTCCGCTGCCCCCCCAACGCCGGCGCGCGATCGCCGGGGCCGCCATCCAACCCGTGGCACATCGTGCATGACCGGTTGTACAATTCCCGCCCCGCTGCCGCCGCCACCGGATCCG
>JBGSME010000022.1:0-2008 GCA_041740335.1 Bryobacteraceae bacterium
CACGGCGATCTCGGAATCATTTCCGAATCGTTGTCGGCGCAGGGCGCCGCGCTGATCGCCGGCGGCCGTCTGCAACGCCTGATGCGCGCCGTGCAGGTCTTCGGATTCCATCTGGCGTCCATCGACCTCCGTCAGAATTCCGACGTCCACGAGCGCACGGTCGGGGAATTACTGGTCCGCGCCGGCCGCATCATGGCCCAGCCGGGTTATGCCGCGCTTGATGAAGAATCCCGTATTGCTTTGCTCTCCGAGGAGATCGCGAACCCGCGCCCACTGTATTCGCCGCATCTCGACTACAGCGAAGAGAGCCGGGGCGAACTGGCGATCTTCTTTGCCGCCCGCGAATTACGGACTCGATATGGCGATGCGGCATTGCCCAACGCGATCATCTCCAAGACCGACAGCGCGTCGGACCTGCTCGAAGTGGGCCTGCTGCTCAAGGAAGCCGGCTTGCTGCAGCCGGCGTCGCCTCTCGGTTCCGGCCAGCCACCCGCGCTGGCCATGAACATCATCCCGCTGTTCGAAACGATCGCCGACCTGCGCAATGGACCGTCGATCATGCACCGCCTCTTCGCGCTGCCAGCCTATCGTGCCCTGATCCGTTCTCGAGGCGACGAGCAGGAAGTGATGCTCGGGTACTCAGATAGCAACAAGGACGGCGGTTTCCTGACCTCCGGCTGGGAGTTGTACAAAGCCGAGGTTGAACTAGCGCGCGTGTTCGCCGAGGCGGGAGTTCGTCTGCGACTCTTCCATGGACGTGGCGGCTCCGTGGGGAGGGGCGGCGGACCGAGCTACCTGGCCATCCTGGCGCAGCCGGATGGCGCCGTTTCAGGGCAGATTCGCATCACGGAGCAGGGCGAAGTGATCTCGTCGAAGTATTCCAATCCGGAAGTCGGTCGCCGCAATCTGGAGACACTCGCCGCCGCCACGCTCGAAGCAACGCTGCTGGATCTGGAGGACAAAACCGAACCTGCAGCCTACCACGCCGTGATGGAACGGCTGTCCGAACTGGCGTTTCGCGCTTATCGTGGGCTGGTGTACGAAACCGAAGGCTTCAATCACTTCTTCCGCGAAGCAACGCCCATTGCGGAAATTGGCGGCCTCAATATCGGCAGTCGCCCAGCCTCGCGTAGGGCGTCGGATCGTATTGAGGATCTGCGCGCCATTCCCTGGGTCTTCAGTTGGGCCCAATGCCGTCTGATGCTGCCAGGATGGTATGGTTTTGGCTCGGCGGTGGAAAGCTGGCTCAATGAAACCCCTAACGGCATGGAAACGCTGCGCCGCATGGTTGATACCTGGCCGTTCTTCAAAACACTGCTCTCCAACATGGACATGGTGATGGCCAAGGCAGACTTGGTGATCGCCTCACGCTACGCACATCTGGTGAGTAATACGACGCTACGTGACGAGATTTTTGGTCGCATCCGCGCTGAGTTCGAACGTACCCGCCAGTTTCTCCTGGCCATCGAACAGCAGGACGACTATCTAGCAGATAACCCGATGCTGAAACGATCGATCCACACCCGCTTTCCATACATGGATCCGCTCAACCACCTGCAGATCGAATTACTGCAACGCCACCGCGCCGGCGAAAGTGACGAACGCGTACAGCGCGGCATTCACATGTCAATCAACGGTATCGCAGCAGGATTGCGTAATAGTGGGTGAGCTAGCCAACCGCGCGCGAATGAAAAGTACTTACTTCCTTGCCGTCGTAAGTCATTGAAATACCGAGCTTGATTAATCAATGTCAAAGGACTATGGTGCAATAAAAGAACACCATAGTTTTTTTACATCTTCGCGGCCTTGTCATGGAGGGAAAATGATGGGGCAGGATTTTAATCTGGACGATTTACTTCGTCCTCCTCACTTTGTTCGCGAACACTATTCGTCGTTCCTATACTGCCCGTTTTCTCGGAAGCTAAACCGACGGGTGTATCTATACACTCACGATGGGTACGCTTTATGGGTAAGGCTGGAATCCGACCCTAAAGTGACCGTGTTCAAT
>JBGSME010000023.1:0-2206 GCA_041740335.1 Bryobacteraceae bacterium
ACGGCGGCCAAGATCGTCGACGCTGGCGAAGGGGCGGCGGGCGACAATGGCGTCACCGGATTCTCGCCGCAGCCCTTTTGCGTAACAAAGGCCGAGGCGAAACTCGGGCGTGGCGGGATTGGGCTTGACTGTGCAGAACCACTGGGAAATGCTGACGTCGACGGGGAGCACGCGGACGCCGCGGCGTTGCGCGTCCTTAACGATGGTGGATGGGTGATAGAAGCCCATCGGCTGATTGTTGAGCAGCGCGGCGGTGAACACGGCAGGGTAGTTGCACTTCAACCATGCGCTGGCGTAGGCGAGCAGCGCGAAGCTGGCGGCGTGCGATTCGGGAAAACCGTAGAGCGCGAAGGAGGTGATCGACTGGACGATGGTGTCCTGCGTGGCGCCGGTGATGCCGTTGCGCGTCATGCCGGCGCGGAGTTTCCGTTCGATCTCCGCCATGCGTTTTTCACTACGCTTGAAGCCGAGCGCACGCCGGAGTTCTTCCGCTTCGCCACCGGTGAAGCCCGATACGATCATCGCCATGCGAAGGAGCTGCTCCTGGAACAGTGGTACGCCGAGTGTGCGGCGCAGCACGGGTTCAAGCGAAGGATGCAGGCACTCGGCGGGTTCGCGGCCCCGGCGGCGGTTGACGTACGGATGCACCATTTTGCCGACGATCGGCCCGGGTCGAATGAGCGCAACCTGCACTACGATGTCGTAAAAGTTGCCTGGACGCACGCGCGGCAGCGACGACATCTGCGCGCGGCTTTCCACCTGAAACATGCCGATGGTGTCGGCGGATTGAAGCGCCGCGTAAACGCGCGGATCGTCCTGGGGAAGATGCGCAAGGTCGACGGTTTCGGCGTAAGCGGTGTGGATGGTGGCGATGCATTCCTCGAGCACCGCCATCATGCCGAGACCGAGCAGGTCTACCTTTATGATGCCGAGATCGGCGCAGTCTTCCTTGTCCCATTGGACGACCACGCGGCCTGGCATCGTTGCCGGTTCGAGCGGAACCACCGAATCCAGTTGCCCCTGACAAATAATCATTCCGCCGGAGTGTTGGCCAAGGTGGCGCGGAAGATCCTGAACCGCGGTGAAGAGTTCATAAAACTTGGCGACGCGAGGATCGCGGATATCGAGGCCGGCCTTTTCGAAATGTTCACGTGCGCCCTCTTCCGGATTCTTCCAGCCCCACATGGGAACCAGCGCGGCGAGACGCGCGCAGTCCTGTTCGGCGAACCCCAGCACCTTACCCATTTCGCGCGCCGCAGAGCGTCCGCGATAGGTGATGACATTGGCGGTCATGGCGGCGCCGAGCGGGCCGTAGCGCTGGTAGACGTACTGGATGACGCGCTCGCGCTGATCGCCGGAGGGGAGATCGAGATCGATATCGGGCCATTCGCCGCGTTCTTCGGAGAGAAAACGTTCGAAGAGAAGCTCCATGCCGACGGGGTCGACGGCAGTGATGCCGAGCGAATAACAGACGGCGGAATTGGCGGCTGAGCCGCGGCCTTGCGCGAGGATGCCTTCGCGGCGGCAGAATTCGACGATATCCCAAACGATGAGGAAGTAGCCGGCAAGGTCGAGCTTCTCGATGAGGGCGAGTTCGCGTTCAATCTGGAGGCGCGCCTTTTCGTAGTAGGGCACGTAACGCCGCCGCGCGCCCGCATCGGCGATGGTGCGCAGGTAGGCGGGCATCGATTCTCCGCCGGGGGTGGGATAGCGCGGGAACTCGTAGCCCAAATCGGCGAGCGTGAACTCGATTCGCTCAGCGATGCGGACGGTATTGGCGATGGCTTCGGGAAGGTCGGCAAACAGGCGCGCCATATCGCGCGCGTTCTTGATATGCCGTTCCGCATTGCAATGGAGAAGCCTGCCGGCCGCAGAGAGTGTAACTTTGTGCCGGATGCACGTAAGTGCGTCTGTAACTTCGCGCTGATCGGGCCGCGCGAAGCAAACTCCGTTTACGGCGGCGACCGGGACATCATGGTGGCGGGCCTTGTCGACGATGCGGCGATTGCAGACCTCCTCACGCGCGTGGTGATGCCGTTCGATGGCGGCCACAGTGCTGCCACGGCCATAGATGTCGATGCCTTCTATATCGAGGCACAGAAGCCCGCCGCGATGGTCGTGGAGTTCGTCGCGGGAGACAGTGCCTTCGCCCTTGCGTTTCGTCCGAAGCTTCATCCGCGTGAGCATCCGGCAAAGATTCTGGTAG
>JBGSME010000024.1:0-3784 GCA_041740335.1 Bryobacteraceae bacterium
CGGAAGTGAACTTCGTCGGCAATGACGGTTTCCGGAAGTTGGGGATCCCATTCGACGGAAACGTGGAGGTCTCTGCCGCGAACGGAGGCGGCGGTTTCGGCTTCGAGCGCCTCGAGGACCGGAAGAAGAGCAAACTCGGAAGGTTCCAGCCGGAACTTGCCGGCCGTCCAGGCGGAGTAGTCGAGAATCGCGTTGAGCGATTCGAGCAGTTGTTGCGCGCAGCCGCGGAGCGAATCGAGGTACTCATCCTGCTCGGGCGAGAGGGGCGTTTCCTGAAGCAGGTCCGCCATGCCGATCACGCCACTGAGGGGTGTGCGCAGTTCGTGATTGAGACTGGCGAGGAACTCCCCTTTGAGTTGATCGTATTCGCTGCGGACCGATGCCTCGATTCCGGCGGCGGGGGTACCGCTGCCTGACACAACCGCATTGAGGGAGTTAAGCCCAGCGCCCATACCCTCGTTTGATCGACGGAAACCACCAGGGTCTTTAGTACTGTTCGTAAAACGGAGTCGCCTCGGAGTAGGGCAAAAAGCCGACAGGATCACCTAAGTGTTTCGTTTGGCTAGACAAACGAACGATGGCAGGGCGTCGTAGGGCTCAAGCGGGATCCTGAGATATTATTTCGATCGACGCTGGCGTGCTGGCTGCTCGGTTTAGTTTATGGGCGGTGCAGTTCATTTGGGAGTTGAGTGGGCGGGCGGGAGGCGGCTTTGAGGTTCCAGGAAATATGGGGGATGGTGCCGCGCGGAGCGGGCTGTTTTGGTTGCTGATTATGGGCATTCGTGGCCGCGTCGGACAGTCCCCATATTTTCCTCTGGTACCTGTGAGACTGGGCTAAGTGGGTTTAGGCGGGGCCGTTTTTGACGGGCCACTCCTTGGAGTCGGTACGGGCGGATTTGAAGAGCTGTTCCATCTTTTGAATGATGGCGGCGTTGGCGGAGGCGACGTTTTTGGTTTCGCCGAGGTCGTTGGCGAGGTTGTAGAGTTCGAGCGGTTTGCCCGGGCCGAGTCGAACGGCCTTCCATTCGCCCTGGCGGATGGCCTGTTTGAAACCGCGCTCGTGAAATTCCCAGTAGAGATAGTCGTGCACCTTTTGATCCTGGCGGCCGAGCATGGAGGGGAGGAAGGAGAGGCCGTCGAGGCCGGTGGGGGTGGGCGCGCCGGCGAGGTCGCAGGCGGTGGGGAGGAAGTCCCAAAAAGCGAGCGGATGAGAGTTGGTGGAGCCGGGACGGATTTTGCCTTTCCAGCGGGCAAGGAACGGGACGCGGATGCCGCCTTCGTAGAGGTCGCGTTTGATGCCACGGAGGGGACCGTTGTCGTCAAAGAAGTCGGGATTGTGGCCGCCTTCGCGGTGGGGTCCGTTGTCGGAGGTAAAGATGATGAGAGTGTTGTCGTCCTGACCGGTGGAGGCGAGGGTATCGAGGAGGCGGCCGATGTCGCGATCCATGCGGGTGACCATGGCGGCGAAACCTTTGTCGGGAGCTGGCCAATTCCTGGACGTGTAGGGTTCGGTGGAGGGCACTTCCATGCCGTTGACGGCATCGCGTCCCATTTCGTTGTTGGCGTGGGGGATGGTGAGCGAGAGTTTCATGAAGAACGGGCGGTCGTCTTTTTTGGCGACGAACTTCAGCGCGCGTTCGGCGAAGAGGTCATGGGCATAGTCCTTGCGTTGGGTGCCCATGTTGCCGCGGGCCAAAAAGGAGTGTTCCTGTTCGAGGAGGTGTTCGGGGTAGTAGTTGTGGGCGTGGACCTGGCTGAAGAAGCCGAACCATTCGTCGAAGCCCTTGCGGGTGGGATAGCCGGTGGAGCCGAGTTCGCCGAGGGACCATTTTCCGAACAAGCCGGTGCGGTAGCCGGAGTACTTGAGGATTTCGGTGACGGTGAGGTCCTGGGGGCGGAGAGGGAGGTCGGGGGACATGTTGCCGCGGGTGCGGCCGTGTCCGGTGTGATAGCCGGTCATGAGGCAGCAGCGGGAGGGAGCGCAGACGGTGGAACCGGCGTAGGCGTCGGTGAAGCGCATGCCTTCGGTGGCGAGGCGGTCAATGTTTGGGGTTTGAATTTGTTTTTGGCCGTAGCAGCCGAGATTGCCGTACCCGAGGTCGTCGGCGAGGATGAACAGGATATTGGGCCTGGTGGAGGTGGGTTGAGGGGAGGCGGCCTGGGCGGCGAGGAGTGGGCCGAGGGAAGAGCCGAGAAATGAACGCCGGTCGATAGACAATCGCTTGCTCCTTGTGAATTCTTCGTTTCGTCTTAGTCTACGTCTTTTGGGGGATCGGGCAAAACGCTGCCGATATGGGCAATAGGGCCGGCAAGGAAGACTTAGCGTGCTGCTTACTACGAAACGGTCAATACCGACGAAAGGGTCCGGGGATCCGGGGCAGTTGCTAAAGGCAGTGCCGGCATTTCCCCCGGTAGCAAGAAAGCTATTGGAATTGGTGAATCAGGAGACGAGCACGATTCCGGAAGTGGCGGGAATCATTCGTGCTGACGCGGTGTTCGCGTCGGAGGTGTTGCGGCTGGCCAATTCGGCGGTATTGGAACTGCGATACGAAGTGCTGAGTCTCATGCATGCGGTGACGGTGCTGGGTATGGATCGGCTGCGGGCGATGGTGATCACGGTGGCGATGCGAGACTTTCTGACTGGGGCTCGGCACGACGAATTGTTGCGCCGTTGTTGGCAGCACAACTTCGCGTGCGCGCTGGTGTCGGAATGGCTGTCGGATTTTTGTTGGATGGACCGGTCTGACGGATACACGGCTGGGATATTGCATGACCTTGGGCAACTGGCGTTGATATCGCTCCACTCGAGAGAATACGCGGAGATCCTGGCAAGTGCCGGACCGGAGACGGCGGATTTGCTGGAGGCGGAACGCGTGAGCTTTGGGATTGACCACTGCCAGGCGGGGGGATGGATGGCGGAACACTGGGGGATTCCCTCGAAGCTACGAAGCTGGTGTTCCGGAGAAGAGCTGGCTTCAGCGAGCCAGGACACGATGACGTTGCGGGACGTGGTGCGGCTGGCGTGTACGACGGCGGATGTGCTTGGATTCGGGTTGGTGGAATCGGCGGCGCAGAACGATGAGGAGGCGGACTCGGTTGGGGCACCAGCGTTGCTCGAAGCGGGGCTCCCGGGGGACGTTTGGGCTAAGGTGGAGCCGCGCTTGGGTGATCTATTCGAGCGGGTTCCGTACAAGGTAAATGTGTTCGAGACGGAGTTTTTGAGTTGAGATCGGCTGACTTACGCGCGCGGCTCGGTAGGATTGGCTCGGCGGTTCGGTGGAGTTGGTTCGGACGAGCGAATCATGTTGGATCGGGGAAGCTTGGAGGGCGCTTTTCGAGAAAGTGGGCGACGCCTTCGCGGAAATCGTCACTTGCCAGACTGGCTCGCATTTCCAGGAAGGCGCGGTCGAGCGATTCGTCGAGCCGCTCGTTCATCCGTTCCCAGATCTGGCGCTTCATCACGGCCAACGATCGCGGGGAAACGGCGGTGGCCAGCTCAGAGACGAATTCGGCGGTACGGGCGGCGAATTCCGCATCCGGGAAGACACGGTTGACGAGCCCGATTTGTAGCGCCTCGCGCGATTGCACCATACGGCCGGCCATCAAAAGATCGGTGGCGTTCGCGAGGCCCACCAGGCGCGGGAGGATCCAGGCCATGCCGTATTCGGCGATCAGTCCGCGACGGGCGAATACGGTGGACAAGCGGGCCGAGGAGGCAGCGAGGCGGAAATCGCAAAAGAGTGTGATCACCATTCCGAGCCCTACGGCGGGGCCGTTGATGGCG
>JBGSME010000025.1:0-2548 GCA_041740335.1 Bryobacteraceae bacterium
GCAGAGGCGTCTTTCGCACCGCTCTCGACGGTAACGGCGGCCAGTGAAGGCGCGCCGATTCCACGTTTCCGGCTGGTGGAGCCGGGTTCAGATTGCAGTGTGGTGCGCGATTGCACGGCGTCGTACTTCCCGGAACTTTTCGTGGACGCGCCGTCCCTCTCGGCCACCGTGCCCAACGTGACCGGGTTCTACCAGAAGTTCATTCGCGTACTCAATGAGCGCGGCGGGCTCATGTTCTGGTCGGCGAGGATTACGTTTCAGGATGGATCCGGGTGGGCGAAGATCTTCCCGGAATCGGGAGTGAACAATGCCTCGCTCAACATGTCGTTCTTTCCGGAGAAGCTTACGCCCGGAGTGTACCGGGCTGCGCTGACGATTGACGCTGGTCCGCGTGTCGGGGCGCGCACGTTTCCGATTGAGCTTACGGTACGCCAGGCGAATCCCGGAGAGGGGCAACCGCCGCCGAATCCGAATCCGCAACCCGGTCCGCTGCCGCAGCCGGTTGTTTCGCCGCGATATTGGACCGTTGGCAATGCCGCCAATCTTGCGGTAGCGAATATCGTTCCTGGTTCGATGGCGCGCATACAAGGCACTCGCCTTCTTGGCCGCGAACGTACGGTCACCTTCGACGGCATTGCCGCGGTGGTGGTTCGCGCGGCTGAAGACGACCTCACGGTGATCGTGCCCACCGCGCTCAGCCCCGGGCGCATCGCTCGACTTTTGGTCACCGTCGATAGCGTTGCCGGCGATGCGATCGATGTTCCCGTTGCGGCCGCGGCTCCGGCAATCTTCGCCGGCGGTGTCTACAACTCGGACGGATTCGGGAACTCGGTGGAGCGTGCGGAAAGTATCGCGAGCGGGATCCTGCAGATCTTTGCGACGGGGCTTCCTTCGGCCGGCCTTGGCACAATCACGGCGCGGATTCACGATCGCTTCGTGACTGACCTGGTCTACGCTGGCCCGGCGCCTTCGACACCGGGCGTGCAACAGGTGAACCTGCGGATCCCGCCCGATCTTCCGGCTATGACCACGGAAGTGCTGGTGTGCGGAACGCCGCACAATGCGCCGGGGCAGATCCTCTGCAGCCAGCCGGCGCCTGCTGTCATCCAGTGAAGATTACGCTCTATTTCATTGGCAAACCGCGGGACGAGCATGCCAACGCGATGGCGGCGGAATACATCAAACGCACGTCGCGATGGGCGCGTATCGAGATGCGGGAGATCCAGCCCGATCGTTTCGATTTATGGACCAATGCCCGGAACAGCGCGGCGTATAAGATCCTGTGCGATCCGGCGGGCAAGCCGCTCGACACGGAACGGTTCGCCGCGCTGATCGAACGTTTGGAAAACGAAGGCCGCGAAGCGGTGTTTGTGGTGGGCGGCCATGACGGCTTGCCTCCGGAATGGAAGCCCAAGGCCGATCAACTGATTTCACTATCGCCGATGACGTTCCCGCATGAACTGGCGCGGGCGATGCTGGCCGAGCAGATTTACCGGGCGTTCACGATACTGCGCGGGCATCCTTATCCCCGCTGAAACCGATCACTGGCCCGTAAAGGGCCGGAACACGCTCGAGAACGCATGGGGAGCTTGTGCGACTCCGCTGCAAGTGGGCGACACCATCGGCGAGGCGCATTGGCGGTCCCGCCCAACCGACCACATCGCGAGGTGCCCGAGTCCGTTGGCAAGCGCGAAATTGTAGAGGGCCGGGGCGTCGGCGGAGAGCGTAAAGACCTCCGGTGAGACATCGTTCAATCCGATCATCGGCGTTACGCCCTGCATCGCGCGCAACTGCGCATCTGTTTTCGCATTACCGTAGAGCGACCGCAACTGCGCGAATGTCGCGTTCACCGCGTGAATGGCGTTCTGCCCCATTTGGTGTGGATCCGCGACAGCGTTGCCATAGTCCATGGCCATGATGTTCACGGTGCCGATGTCGACGCCGTTCTGGATGGCGTTTTGAAGCAGATCCACGCCGTGCCAGGTGAGCCCGGAGGGTAGCACCGGAAGCGTGAACTGCACATGAAGGCTCTTGCCGCTGGCGCGGGCCGCGGCCTGCAACCCGGCGATGGCCTGATTGCGGCGCGTGATCGAAGGGATGTCGGCGATGGCCGCGCCTTCGATGTCGAAGTCCACGCGGGTGAGCCTGAACTTGTCGATCACGCTCTGATATTGAGCTTGCAGCGCAGCGGTATTGTTCCAGGCTTGGGCCAGTTCCACGCCGAATGCGCCGCCGAAGGAGACGATGACGTCGCCACCGGCCGCGCGCAGCGCGTTGACCTCCGGCACGAGGAAATCCTGCGACACGGGTACGATGCCGCCCCAGGCGGCCTGCGACCCTGCTCCGGAAGTGACAAAGGCCGCGGTAAAGTACTTCACGCCGGTTTGCAAAGAGATGCCGGCGAGGTCCGGCGTGGGCCATAAGAGCATGTCGGCGTAGGGTGCGAACAAACGCGGCGGGAATCCCGAAACCGGCGTTGGCGGTTCGTCGAGCGTACGGAAAGTGACGGCGGTTGAGAGCGCGGATGACCCGGCTTGATTCGTGGCGG
>JBGSME010000026.1:0-2247 GCA_041740335.1 Bryobacteraceae bacterium
AGCTTCTTTGGTAATGATGACATCGTGAACATGGCTCTCCCTCAGAGCAGCCACGGTCACGCGGAGAAAACTGGCCCGTTGTTGAAATTCGGGGATCGTGCCGCAGCCGCAATAACCCATGCCGGCGCGTAGGCCGCCGACCAGTTGAAATACCATTTCGGACAGGAAGCCCTTGTACGGCACCCGGCCTTCGATACCCTCCGGCACCAGCTTCGAGGCGGCCACGCCGGCTTGCGCGTACCGTTCCCCGGAGCCCTGGCTCATGGCCCCGATCGATCCCATCCCGCGATAGCTCTTGAAAGTCCGGCCTTGGAACAGGATGGTCTCGCCCGGGCTTTCGTCGGTGCCGGCGAAGAGACTTCCGATCATCACGCAATCGCCTCCGGCGGCGATGGCCTTGGACACGTCTCCGGAATACTTGATGCCGCCATCGGCGATCAAGGGAACACCGGCCGCGCGCGCCGCTTTCGCTGCTTCCTTGATTGCGGTGATCTGCGGAATACCCGCGCCCGATACCACTCTGGTGGTGCAGATTGAGCCGGGTCCGATTCCGACTTTGATACCGTCGACGCCGAGCGCAATCAGATCCCGTGCCCCTTCGAATGTCCCAACGTTTCCGGCCACAAGTTGGACATCCGGAAGCGCGCGCTTCACGGCCACGATCGCCTCCATCACGCGCTCGCTGTGGCCGTGGGCGGTGTCGATCACGATGGCGTCCACTTTCTTCCTGACCAGTTCCTGGGCCCGTTCGAGAAAGTCGCCGGTTGCGCCAATGGCGGCGCCGGCCCGTAGACGGCCTTGGTCGTCCTTGGCCGCGTTGGGATACTTCAGCTTCTTTTGAATGTCCTTTACGGTGATAAGGCCCTTCAGCATGTAGGCGTCGTCGACGACGAGCAGCTTTTCGACGCGATGCTGGTGGAGGATCTGTTCGGCCTGCTGCAGTGTGGTGCCCACCGGAACCGTGATGAGGTTGTTCTTGGTCATCACGTCGGCAACGGGGAGATCGTAGCGGGACTCGAACCGGAGGTCACGATTGGTGAGAATCCCGACCAGCTTCCCGGTTTTGTCGGTGACGGGAACGCCCGATATGCGGAACCGGCGCATGACATCCAGCGCTTCCGCGATTTTCTGATCGGGGAAAATCGTAACCGGATCCACGATCATGCCGGCTTCGGAGCGCTTCACCCGGTCCACTTCCTCGGCTTGGCGGTCGATCGACATGTTCCGATGGATGATGCCGATACCACCCTCGCGCGCCAAAGCGATCGCGAGATGAGACTCGGTGACGGTGTCCATCGCGGAACTTGTAATCGGGATGTTCAACGCGATCTTTCGCGTGAACCAAGTGCGAGTGTCGGCTTCCCCGGGCAGTACGGAGCTGCGTGCGGGAACGAGAACGACGTCGTCGAAAGTAAGGCCTTCTGGAACCGTATCCGGGATCATCGTGTGTAGTGGTCAGGATACCATGCGCCACCGCTCCCGCAACCCTTTTGCCGCGTGTTTGAACCCCGTGAAGTACCAGTGGTGCGGATGAGAGGACTTGAACCTCCACTCCCTTTCGGGAACCAGATCCTAAGTCTGGCGCGTCTGCCAGTTTCGCCACATCCGCCTGTCAGATTTCGATTTATGATAGCACTGGATTCTTCTTCGCCGCCGGGGCGTGTATTCCTTACACGTTTTCCTTGTTGAAACCCCGCAGTATATAAGATATATTCTGTACATTGGAATTCAGAGAGGGAATACAATGAACCGAATTGCCCAGTGGTCGTTGGCTATTGTAGTTGCCGCGCAGATGTTACCGTCGGCGCTTGCCCAAGCGCCCACTCTTGCGGCGGTGAACCCGGTTGTGAACGGTGCCACCTTCCAGGAGGGCATCGCCCCTGGCGCATGGGTCACAATTCGCGGCGCCAACTTCACTACCGTTACCAGGACGTGGGCCGGAGCCGACTTCAATGGAAACGCGCTGCCGGAAATACTCGAGGGTGTCAGCGTCAAAATTAACGGTAAGGTCGCCTATATCTACTTCGTGAGCCCAGGTCAATTAAATGTACTTGCGCCGGACGACACAGCCGCCGGGCTCGTCGACGTGGAGGTGACCACGCCGGGCGGCACCGTTCGCACGCGAGCGCTGCTGCAAGCTGTCGCGCCTGGATTCTTCACCTTTGAGCCGATGAACCGGATGTATCCGGCGGTGGTTCATCTGGACGGTACACTGGCAGGCCCAGCCAACCTGTACAATGGCGCGGT
>JBGSME010000027.1:0-2597 GCA_041740335.1 Bryobacteraceae bacterium
ACGAACTACGGATGCTCCAGGCCGTGGGTGGATACGTTTGGCAGGCGCATCCCCGCACCAAGGGATCGAGTTATCACCCCGACGCGATTCGCGAAACACCCTACTTCCGAAGCGATCGTTATCTGGGTGCTTCTTTCCAATCTCTGCCCGTGGATCTTTCCGAAAGCCGCTTATGTGAGGAGCGCTGCCTCGGCACCCTTGACGACATGAATAACTGGGGCAGCCCGAAGTATATGATCGCGGAGGGAGACACTTACGCTAAGTATCCGGACGACGAGACTTATCCGCACCTGATGGTGAACTATGTGCAGGTAGACCGTCTGCCGCGATTCGACGAAGATTGGAGTCCCATCCTCTCGGCGATGCGGGCGGGGCGGTTCTTCGTAACCAGCGGTGAAGTGCTGCTGCGGTCAGTGGCGGTGGAGGGTGCAGGATCCAGCACCGCGGTGACAGCGGAGGTGGAATGGACTTATCCCTTGGACTTTGTCGAAGCGGTTTGGGGCGATGGCGGAAAAACCGGCCGGCAGGTGATTAACGCCTCGGACAAGGGTCCATTCGGGACAGCCCGGTTTCGGATTCCCTTCAACGGCTCCGGCCAGAAATGGGTGCGGTTCGCCGCGTGGGACTCGGCGGGGAACGGAGCGGTGGCGCAACCGCTTCACCTGCGGTAACGATACGAGTTCCATAAGTACTGTAACGATAGCGGCTGAGCGGTCACTACCTGACTTAGGAAGGAGCGACCGCTATGAACGAAACGAAGAAGAAGGCTGCCGCAACCGAGCCACCGCCGGATCAACGGCCGTTGACGAAACTGCAGGCCGAGCGACTTTCCGGGCTCAGCGGCGTAAGTGCAAGAGAACTTACGGGCGCCACCGTGGCGCAGATCAGCGAGAAGTACCGCTGGGCTATTGATCTGGAACTGCTGCGCTTCCGCCGCGTATGCGGCAAAGTGGTGAAGCGTGACCCCGTTACCGGCGTCGAGTATCCGGTGCCGTTTGCGACAGTGCATGTGGAAGATACCGACTGTAACCTCCTCGGCTTCTTCCCGGCGGCACATCCCTGGCATTGGTATTTCCCATTCCGCTGCCGGCGTGAAGAGATCGCTACCGTCAAAACGGACCGCTGCGGCCGGTTCTGCGTGTGGATCCCCCGCTGGGAAATCGATTGGATTCTGCGCTACCGGCATGAGCGCATCTGCTTCCCGAATATCTTTATCAAGCCCAACCTGCGAGACCTGCTCGAAACAGTGGGGCCGAACTTCAAGGTGCCGCCGGGCCCGGCGCCGGATCCGCCGCCTTTTGTCCTGCGCGATGGCGGCATGACGTTTCAACAGGTAGAATCCGCCGTGGGCCGCGCCCAGGCCAACCGTCTCGCTGGCGTCGAGATCGCACAATCATTCGGAGCCAACGCGAAGTTGGGGCAGGAACTGCTGGCTGGTCCGGCATTCCTCGATCAGCCAGCACCGCCGCTGCCTCTCGAACTGCGGCCCGGCCTGATTGAGAAAGACACGAAAGGCAAGAAGGAAATCCAGCTTCCGGGCACAATCAAGATTGACCCTGCTGTACTACGCGAAGTGGACTTCCGCCTGTGGGCCGGCCCCTTCCGCCGCTGCATCGATATCCTCGTGCCCGAATGGCACGCGATCTTCGATGTCCCCGACGTCACGTTCCGGGTGACGCAGGACGTCGACGGCGACGGCGACGAGGAAGTGATCTACTCGGAGGGCTTCTTCGATGTGCGTTGGAACGCGGGCGCGATTCCCGACGTTACGCTCGAGGTCTCGGCGATTGCGGTAGCCGGTACAATCTGCGATGCGCCGGATGTGCCCTGCGGCAATACTCCCGCCATCCTGTTTGCTGGACGGCATCCATTGGTCAATCCGGCGCTACCTGCCGATCCTTATCACGACAACGGCACCGGCTATGCGCGTCGGCCGAACAGGCCGCATCCGTCCGGTGCGCTCATCGATCCGCCGCCGAATCCCTTGGCTGAGGCGCCGTACGCCAGCACCCTGTCGCTGTTCGGGTGCAACCGCATCGGCAACGCAAAGTTCTATCGCGTGCGCTATAGCCATAACGGATCGTTGGTAACTCCGTTCACCGGCTTGACATGGCCGCTCTATCGGTTGGGCCCAGGTGGCGTGCTGCAAACGCTGTGGCCGGTATCAGACGGAGGCGGCTGGTATCCGGTGTTGCCGCAGGCCGACAATTGGTTCCCGGATCTGTTACTGCTCGACTGGAACACCGCAGGGTTCGCCAACGGCGTATATACGCTGGACCTTCAATTGGGCGACGCTGCGAAGAATGTGGTGTCGACGTCGGCACAGGTGCGCTTCGTGGTCGACAACTCGAATCCGTCATTCCAGTTCACCAGGCTGCGATGGCGCAAGTCGGGCGGCGCATGGCAGGATCTGCCTTTGTCGTGCGCGGTGATCCGCCGCGGAGTGGTGCCTTCGGATATCGACGTGGAGGTAAGCTTCACCGCCGCGGCCACACACCTTCGATCCGTGCAGTTGAGCGCGGGCGGGTGCGGCGCGGGCAGCAATCCTGCGTTGGCTTCCGCGCTTGCCACCGCGCAGCACTGGCATGTGAATGCCG
>JBGSME010000028.1:0-3335 GCA_041740335.1 Bryobacteraceae bacterium
CTTGTTCCAGGGCCGCGATTTTCGCCTTACCGATGTTCACGGGAAGACCGATCTCGCCACGCGCCTTCGCGGCTAGCTGCAGCCGCCGCACCCCGTTTCGCCGCCGCCGCAATCGGGTATTGAATCAACAACGGAGGAGTCCGATTCTCTCATGGCAATTCAACCTGGGCTTCAGGCTGCGCTTCAAGGGGCCGGGATCCAAAACCCGATGCCCGGCTGGGAGGTCGTCAGCAACGCCAATCTTCTGGCGCCGCTCCCCAATTCCGGCGTATTGTTCGGCGAGACCCCGAGCGAGGCGTTGAAGAAGCTGATGAAGGCGTTTTACGATTACGGGCGGCTGCACTGGACGTGGTCGCAATCGTCGCCGGGCACGGTCGCCAATGGCGGCTTGGTGAAGGGGCTGGCGAACCACTGCGCGTGCGCGTCGTTCAACCTGAATCTGAAGTACCTGGCCGAGGCGTGCGGGATCGCGGGCATTGCGCAGGGGACGTTGACGCAGCAATTTCTCACGGTGCCGGGCGGGGTCTGCATCGATTCGAAATGGAAAGGGAACGTACGTTCGAGTACGCAGGGATTCGATCTGTTGAAGTCGTTCAAATTCGCTCAGCATTACTGGCTGACGTTCGCGGGGCAGAACTACGACGCGTGCTACAACCACACTTTCGCCAACCAGGAACAGATCATATGGACGCGGCTGCTTCCGCCGGAGGACATGGTGCTTCGGCGGGCCGGTGTCCCTGCGAATCAGTTGTACAAACTGGCCAAGCCGCTGCCGTCGGCGGAGTACCTGATCCAGGTTCAGATGAACGGACCGGGCGGGTGGCCGTCGTGGCAGTTGGCGGGTAAGGACGAGCTTCAAAAAATCGGCCGTTGAGGATGCGGGACCGCCGGGCAGTTGCTACACTGACTCATTCAGATGGCAAAGCGGCGATCCAAGCCGGAAATCGTTGGGACAAGTCCGGAGACGCCGACGGCGCAACGGCAGTTCCGGATTGATGGCTGGGTTGAGGCGCGCGCGCTTTTGATCACGGTCGCGCTGATTGCGATCGCGACACTACGGATCGCGTCGACCTATACCACCTTTAGCCACACCTCCGACGAGCCGGCGCATGTCGCATGCGGGATGGAGTGGCTGACACAGGGAATCTACCAGTACGAATCTCAGCACCCGCCCCTTTCGCGGATCGCGGCGGCGCTCCTGCCGTACCTTGACGGATCGCGGGGAGTAAACGCAATCGACATGTGGTGGGAAGGCCGGGCGATCTTGATTAAGGACAAGAACGACGACCGGAAGCTCGCCCTTGCGCGAGCTGGAAATCTTCCATTTTTCTGGGTCGCATCGGCGGTGGTTTTCCTGTGGGCACGGCGAATGCTAGGCCCAATTGGCGGTGTGACGGCGGTGCTTTTGTTCACCAATCTTCCGCCGATCCTGGGACATGCTGGATTAGCGACCACCGACATGGCGCTGACCGCTTTTCTTGGAGCGGCGTTGTTCGCATTTCTGCGGTTGATCGAGGATCCTTCGTGGGCGCGCGGGGCGATGTTCGGGTTGTGTGGCGGCTTGGCGGTGGTATCGAAGTTCTCCTCCCTTGCGTATTTCCCGGTAGCGCTGGCAGCGGCCTTCGGGGGGGTGTTTCTCTTCGCTGGGCCGGGCAGAGGCGAGGTGTGGCAGACCGCGCGGCGAGTGGCGCCGAAACTGTTGGCCGCGGCGACAGCAGCTTTCCTGATCATTTGGGCGATCTATCGTTTCTCGTTTGGCAAGATCCCGGACACCAGTTTCACCGCGCCGTTCCCGGAACTGTTCAGCGGCATTTTCGAAGTGGCCGATCACAACCGCTGGGGGCACGGATCGTACCTGCTGGGCGAGCGCAGGCAGGACGGTTGGTTCGCCTATTTCCCGGTGGTGCTCGCGATCAAGACGCCGGTCGCCTTTCTTTGTTTGGCGGGGATCGGGCTGTTCCGAAGCAAGGTGCGGCGCGGCGTGTGGTCCTCATGGGTTGTCTGGGCGATGGCGGCGGGCATGCTGATTTTCGCGATGACGAGCCGGATCAACATTGGGGTGCGGCACGTGCTGCCGCTCTACACGTTTCTGGCGATCGGCGCGGCGGCGGGGGTGCTCTGGCTTGGGGAAAAGGCAAGAAAAGGAGTTGGCTGGGCGGCGTGGCTCGCTGGAATCCTGCTGTTGTGGAACATCGGTCAGGTGGCGATCACTCATCCGGACTATCTTGCCTATTTCAATGAAATCGCCGGCAGCGAGCCGGAAGAAATCATCGTCGACTCCGATCTCGACTGGGGCCAGGACATCAAGCGTCTCGGGCAGCGCCTGAAGGAAGTGGGGGCCAAGCGGGTGACGTTTACGCCCGGATTTCCGGTGGACCTGGCGCCGCTGGGATTCCCCCCGGTCGATCGCAGCGATCCACGCGGACCTTCACCCGGCTGGAACGCCGTCAGCCTGACATACTGGAAGTCCTACGGGCTCGGCGCAGTCCCCTGGAAGAAGGACGGCAGCAACAGGGAACAGGTGAACGCGGTGAGGGCGTGGCCGGACTTCACACCAAAACAGGAGCGGGTCGGCCGCGGGATGCTGCTCTATTATTTCCCCGACCCCGACGCTCCGAAGGGACCCTGATCGACATGGCACGCCGTGAACGCACTGTATCCAAACCGGCGCCGCGTCTGGAGCCGAGTGAGCGCGCGTGGGCGCCGTGGCAGATCGCGGGCGCACTGTTCACGGCTGTTCTTCTACTGTTCGCGCGGACAGTGACGTTTGACTTCATCCGGCTGGACGACGATCTTGGCGTGTATCTGAATCCGCAGATCCTAAAGGGCCTGACACCGGAGACGATCTTATGGGCGCTTCGATCGACCGAACTGGGCTTCTGGTTTCCATTGACGCGGCTGAGCGAACTGCTGGACGTGTCGATGTTCGGCATGAACGCCGGCGGGCATCATTTCACGAATGCGGCCCAGCACGCGGCCACCTCCGCAATTCTCTATCTGGCGTTCCAGCGGATGACTGGGGACCGATGGAAGAGCTCGCTGGCGGCGCTGCTATTTGCTGTTCATCCGCTGCGGATCGAATCGGTGGCGTGGGTGATCGAGCGCAAGGATACGCTGAGCGGGTTTTTCTGGGCATTGAGTTTGTTCGCGTACGCGGGGTATGCGAAAGGCCGCTACGGCATTTGGCCGGCGACCGCCGCATTCGCCGCGGCGCTACTCTCAAAGCCGAGCGTGGTGACGCTGCCGGTGATCCTGCTGCTGTTGGACCGGTGGCCGCTGCGGCGGACGGAATCGATGACGAAGCTGGTGGCGGAGAAGCTGCCGCTGTTTGCGAT
>JBGSME010000029.1:0-5601 GCA_041740335.1 Bryobacteraceae bacterium
CGCCATGGATCGTCGTCGCCAACGTGATTCTGAACATGGATGAAACGGTAACCCGGGAGTAAATCATGCACAACCTATCCGATTCCAATACGAGACGGCGCTTTCTCACCGAAGGCTTCGGGCTGGGCGGCATGGCCATCGCCGGACTTCTGAACCCGCGCCTGTACGCAGCCGGGAAGAAGCCCCACTTCGCGCCGAAAGCAAAAAGCGTGATCTTCCTCTCCATGCCCGGCGCTCCCTCCCAATTGGACCTGTTCGATTTTAAACCGAAGCTCCGCCAGATGACCGGCACCCCAGTGCCGGAGGAACTGGTCGCCGGGGAACGATTCGCCTTCATTAGCGGACGCCCAACCCTGCTCGGCTCACCGTTCGAATTCAAGCAGCACGGCCAATCCGGCGCCTGGATCTCGAACATGCTGCCCCGTACCGCCGAAGTCGCCGACGATCTGTCGTTCATCTATTCGATGACCACCGATCAGTTCAATCACTCCCCGGCCGCATTGAAAATGTTCACCGGACATCAACGTCCAGGGCGCCCATCCATGGGCGCTTGGATCAACTACGGCCTGGGCAGCGAAGCGGAAAATCTCCCGGGCTTCGTCCTGCTCGCTTCCGGACGCGCCGGCCGCTGCGGCACCGCATGCCACGGCAGCGGATTCCTGCCCACCGTGTATCAAGGCGTCCCGTTTCGCGCCGGCGGCGATCCCGTGCTGTCGCTCTCGAATCCGGAAGGGATGTCAAACGACGACCGCCGCGCCTCGCTCGACACCTTGCGGACGCTCAATCAACACAAGCTCGACAACTGCGGGGATCCGGAAATCGCCACCCGCATCGCTGCGTTCGAAATGGCCTACCGGATGCAAGCCAGCGTCCCCGATCTGATGGACCTCGGCAAGGAACCCGCGCACATCCACAAGCTCTACGGCACCGAACCAGGCCGCAAATCGTTCGGCAACAACGCGCTTCTCGCCCGCCGCCTCGTCGAGCGCGGTGTTCGTTTCGTGATGCTCACCCACGGCGAGTGGGATCATCACGGCGGTGCGCGCATCAATCTCAAAGAACATTTTCCACGAATCTGCAACGAAGTGGATCGCGGCTCAGCCGCCCTCGTCAGTGACCTCAAGCAGCGTGGGCTCCTCGACGAGACGCTCATCATTTGGGGCGGAGAGTTTGGCCGCACTCCGATGCTCCAAGGTGACGCGAACCTGATCGGCCGCGATCACCATCGCCAGTTCACCATTTGGATGGCTGGCGGCGGCATCAAGCACGGCGTCCACTACGGCGCCACCGATGAGCTCGGCTACAAGGCCGCCGTCGATCCGGTGACCGTCCACGACATGCAGGCCACCATCATGCACGCCTTAGGCATGGACCACACGAAGCTCACTTACCGCTTCCAGGGACGCGACTATCGCTTAACCGACGTGCACGGCCAAGTGCTGAAACCGCTGCTCGCTTAACGATACGTCTTGTCGTCCACCTTCGAAAGATCCACTTCGTCGGGAAGCACCCCCAGCGTCACAATCGCGAACGTGAACACGGCATTGCCAGGCTCGATATGCCCGCCCCAGGACTTCTCGCCATCGGTCAGCGTCATGTGTCCATGAATCCGCCCCCCAATCACGTAGCCGTTGATCGAGATGATATCGGCCGGCGTCGAAGCATCCTTGATGAAGACGTTCTTTGACGGAAACTCGCGATTGCTCACCGAATGCACGTGGTAGTTCCGCAAAGAGCCGATCCCCGAAAGAAACACCGCGTTCCTGATCTTATGTTGCGCGATCATTTTTTCAAGCCCGGCTAGAAGGTCCGCCTGATACTTGAAACGCAGCACCACCACGCGCCGGAACTCGCTGTCGATCGCATAAACTTCGGGGACCGTATCGGAGTTCGCCTTGGCGTCATCGCGCGGTGTCGTCGCCTTCGTGATCTCGGTCCGGGTCTTCTGGCTCACGGCCGGCAAGGCGAAAACCAAAACACAAGCGGCGGCGCTTAGCAGTGAGGCAGTCTTCATAAGTGGAAGCATAGCCGATCCGGCGCGTATACTGCCCCTTATATGACACGAACGCTGTTCCTCCTCTCGCTCACCGCGGCCGCCCTTGCCGGCCAAACCATTTTTCTCATCACGGACGCCGAAGGCGTCGGCGGAGTTTGCAGGCAAGATCAGACCGACCCGAAGGATCCCGAAATGCGCCAGTTGCTCACCGGCGAGATCAACGCCGCGGTCGACGGATTCCTCGAAGGCGGCGCAAAGGAAGTGATCGTATGGGACGGGCACGACGGCAGCCAGACGCTCTCCACCTTGACCGTCCACCCCAAAGCCAAGCTGGTGATGGGTGGCCTCGGAGCGTCGATGCTCATGGAGCGGAGGTTCAGCGCCGTCGCCTACGTCGGCCAGCACAGCAAAGCCAACATCCGTGGCGGCATCATGGCGCACAGCTACAGTTCGCTCGGCATCCAGAACATGAAACTCAACGGAAAGCCCGTCGGCGAAATCGACGTCATCGCGGCGATGGCCGGACACTTCGGCACGCCCGTCATCCTGCTCACCGGGGATCGCGCCGCCGTCGAGGAACTCCGCGAGATCGTCCCCGCCGCGGAAATGGTGGAGGTGAAGGAAGGCATCGGCCGCTACACCTGCATCAGCCTCTCCGCGGAAACAGCGCGCACCGAAATTCGGGCCGCCGCCAAACGCAGCGTGGCCAAAATCGCCGCCATCAAACCATACCGCGTAGCCAGTCCGGCGACCCTCGAAATCGAATACACCACGCGCAATTCGCTGCCGATCGATTCTGAGTTCCGAACATCGGCGGAAGTGTTGGACGACCGCACGATCCGGTTCCGAGGCAAGGATATATTGGAAGTATGGCGGCGGTACCGAGTCCGATAGCGATGAAAGAGCGGACGTGAAATTTATCCAGCGGGTACAGATCCGGAACTATCGCAGCATCGGCGCGTGCAATGTCGAGCTTGGCGATGTCACATTTCTCGTCGGGCAGAATGGGTCCGGAAAGAGCAACTTCCTCGACGCTCTGCGCTTCGTCGCCGATTCTCTGCGGACTTCGCTCGATCATGCCCTTCGCGATCGGGGCGGCATCAACGAAGTTCGGCGTAGAAGCGGTGGTCACCCGGCGAACTTCGGCATTTCGCTTCAACTCGAACTAGCCTCCGGTCCGGGATCGTACGCTTTCGAGATCTCCGCGATGCCGAACGGGGGATTCGAGGTGCGACGCGAACAGTGCGTTTTTGGCGGCGCTTCCTTCGACATCGAACGAGGGGCCTTCCGCGGCCCGAACCGGCTGGGGCCCGCCCCCTCCTCCGACCGGCTGTATCTGGTGAGCGCCTCAGGCCTGCCGGAGTTCCGTCCGGTCTTCGACGCCCTCAGCGGCATGGGTTTCTACAATTTGAACCCGGACCGGATTCGCGAACTCCAGTCCCCGGATGCTGGGGTACTTCTCGCTCGCGACGGAGGCAATCTGGCCAGTGTTCTCGGACAGATCGAGAGCACCCACGTGGCCGCGAAAGAGCGAATCGTCGAGTTCCTAGGAAAGGTCGCGCCAGGGATACAGGGGGTTGACCGGAAGGCAATCGGGCCAAAGGAGACTCTGGAATTCCGCCAGCGTGTTCAGGGAGCGAAGAACCCGTGGCGCTTCTTTGCATCCAACATGTCCGACGGGACCCTTCGGGCCCTTGGCGTACTCGTATCCCTGTTTCAGGCGGGGAACGGCGCTGCCCGGCGAGTGCCACTCGTAGGCATTGAAGAACCGGAAGCCGCGCTCCACCCTGGTGCGATGGCGGCTCTCCTTGATGCTCTCATCGAGGCAGGCCGGGATCGTCAGATCCTGGTAACCAGTCACAGCCCGGACCTGCTCGACACCAATAAGATCGAAGGGACAACACTCTTGGCCGTGGTCTCCGAGCGAGGCGCAACTAAGATTGCCCCCGTAAACACGGCCAGTCGGCTCGTTCTTTCACAACACCTCTACAGCGCAGGCGAACTATTGCGGCTCAATCAATTGAACCCGGACTTGCAGCTCTTTGAAAGAAACGTGAAGCAACTGCGGCTTTTCGAGTGAACAGGAATGCCTGCGACCATCGCCACGATCGTAGAGGGCCATGGAGAGGTAGAGTCCGTCCCCATTCTGCTCCGGAAGCTTGTCCCCGGTGTAAACGTCCCAAGACCCATTCGTGTCGCCAAAAGTGCATTGGTAAGACGAGCCGGGGAGTTCGAACGAGTGCTCGGCCTGGCAGCGGCGAATGCGGCTCCCGAAGGGTCTATCCTAGTTCTGCTCGACGCTGACACGGACTGCCCGGCTACGCTCGGGCCTGAACTCCTCCAACGCGCGCGCGATCTTCGTCCGGACCTCAGCATCGGTCTGGTACTGGCACAGTGCGAATTCGAGGCTTGGTTTATTGCCGCCGCCGAATCGCTCCGCGACAGACAGCGGCTCCGTGCAGACGTAGAATTCCCCGCATCCCCGGAGTCGATCCGCGATGCGAAACGGTGGATCCGGGAAAATGCGCCAAGAAACAGATACGCGGAGACAGTCGATCAGCCAGCCCTCACGGCGCTCTTCGACGTAGAAATGGCTCGGACCAACTCCGGATCGTTCGACAAGTTTTGCCGGGAAGTGGAACGGCTGGTTGCTGCTAGCTCGTAACGCAAGTGGGCAAAAATAAATGGTTCCAAGTGACCCTCAGAACAACTCGTTCACCAGCTCGCTAGCTGAGCTCGAACATGGCATCCGTCAGGACCGGGCGGTGGTCGCTCTGCTCCCCGGGGCCGCCTTTCGGCGCTCACGGCTCAACGCTCGGCAACTCGCCTGCTGTCATCCTGACAGTAGAAGCCGGCTGCTCGGAACGGCCTTTCGCTCCTCCGCAACGGGTATACCCTTTCAGGCACTCCCACGGCGGGATCGTCGTTCCCGGCCTATCCCTTCGCGGCCCACGTTCTCGAACCGAAAACCCGTTGGCCTCCGCCCTCCGTTCCTCCACCGTTGCTGCTGGCGGGGGAACTTCAGCGGGCGGCACCCGCGGTTCCCAACTTCGCGAACGCTTCCTCCAGCTTCGGCTCTCTTACTCCCCTCCAGGGTTTTTCGTCCCCTCGGGATCATCGCACTCGAAGCGCGTCACTGGCTGAAAGCTTACCTGTCCGGAACGCCCGCTTTCCCACCGCTCCCCTGCCATCGCTCCATGTTAACTGAGCCACGGCCGGATCATCACTGCGGGACCGTTACGTTCCGCCAGATTCGCTGTTCCTAAAACCTCTTGGAACCAACCTCAGCATGCTCCCACAGAAGCTGGATGTCAAGCCAAAAACGCACCCTCAAACCGTTTTTTCCACCGTTTTGATTTCCCTTGTTTACCAGTACTTGCCGAAGCTCATCTGTGAATCTCCGGTGAATAAAACGTGCTTGGCCGTTCCTGTTTTTACTTACTTTCCAAACGCAGGATCATCCCCGAATCCGTCGCCGCCCACATCGTCCCATCGGCGCCCGCCGCCAGCATCACCCGTCTCGCCACCGCCCTGTAATCCACTTCATGCCATTGCCACGACACCAGATCTTCGCTGGATCCGATCTTCACTTTCCCCGGTATCGG
>JBGSME010000030.1:0-3505 GCA_041740335.1 Bryobacteraceae bacterium
CTCGGGCTGAATTCCAATGATTATTCTGTTGACGGCCATTTACATCGTGGTTTGCTTGTTCCTGATCATCGTTGTGCTGCTGCAAAGCGGCAAGGCGGCCGATCTCGCGGGCGCGTTCGGAGGGATGGGTTCGCAAACCGCTTTCGGACCGCGCGGCGCGGCCAACGCTCTTTCGCGCGCCACCACCGCCGCGGCGGCGTTGTTCATGATTCTCTCGATCGCTCTGTCGATCGTCGCAACGCGAACCCGCGGCGGCGAAGCGACCGTGCTCGACTCGCAGAAAACCACGCAGACCGACGGCAAGAGCGCCAACCCGGCGGGAGGCAAAACCCCGACGATGACGATTACGCCGGAAGGCGGCGACCCGTCGGAATCGGTTACAGTGCCAATTCCCCTGCCCGAAGAAACCGGTCAGGGTGGCGCCAAGGTGCGGTTGCCTCTGCCGGGCCAGCCGGCTCCAGCGGCGCCGAAGCCGGAGCAGAAGAAGTAAGTTTGTTCGACACGCGGAGATGGCGGAATTGGCAGACGCACTAGCTTGAGGTGCTAGCGGGTAACACCGTGGGGGTTCAAGTCCCCCTCTCCGCACCATAGTTTGAAAAGGGCCGCTTCGTGCGAAGCGGCCCTTTCGCTTTCCTGGATCAGTCGGTAAAAACCCTGGCACACAAGAGTCTCGAAGGAACGAGCAGCGAGGCGCGGCAGCTTGAAATATTGACAAGAATCCTATCCGACGATCTAATGCCGAATGACGCGCATCTGCATCCGGAGTGGCAGCGGGAAATCGGATTCTGGCTGAAACACCACTTCCCCAAAATCCAATTCCTCGTAACCACCCACAGCCCCCTCGTTTGTCAGGCTGCGGATCCAATGGGGCTTTTCGTACTGCCCGAACCGGGGAGCATGGATCGGGCGAGACAATTGAGCCCGGACGAGCACCGACGAATCATCGCTGCGCGGCCGGAAACGATCTTGCTGACGAAGGCGTTTGGCCTCACCAACACTCGTTCCGACTTGGCCGTGGCGCAGAGGAAGGTACACGCAAGCCTAAGCGCGAAACAACGAGGCGGCGGCACGATGAGCGGCGCCGAGCAGCGAGAGTTGAAGCAGGCAAGTCTTTCGTAACGGATAAGGAGCCGTAGCATCAGCAAATGACGGGCGCACGCCAACGATGCCCCGGCACCGAATGCGGCCGGTTCAAGGGCAACACCTTTCCTCTTCACAATGGCGCCCCCATGCTCATCGACCCGAGCGTCGACGATCCCTGGAATTACCTCGATTTCGACCCGGCGGCAAGGAACATCACCGCTCGCTTCAATGAGCCGTCAATGGCTACGAGCCGCGCGGCACAGCCACTGTCGACGTCCTACGCGCTGACCGGCGTTATATTTGAGCAACCCGGCAGCCGGCCTGCCAGACCACCTCTTCGAACAGGACGAACACGGGTTACTTGGCTGGTGCCTGCTGGGAACCGGCGCCTCGGTCTCACCCTTTCGAGAGTTGCGAGAGCAGCAACCCCAGACCTGGCGGCAATTGGTCACCGCATATAACGCCGGTCAGCGCGTATCATAGAGAGCAACATGAGACGGTCCCGTCCCTGGCTCCTCCTCCTCCAGAGCGCCATCGCCCTTGCCCAGCCGATCACCCCTTCCGACCTCGAGAACGCAGCCGCCGATACTTCCTCGTGGCTCACCTATGGCCGCGATTACCACGCCCAACGCTACGTCGGCCTCGCCCAGATCACACCCGCCAACGTCAAACGGCTGAAGCCCGCATGGGTTTTCGCCACCGGCGGCGAGAACCGTGGACTCCAAGCCACGCCGCTCGTCCACAAGGGCGTGATCTACCTCTCGGCCGACGGATCGCGTGTGTTCGCCATCGACGCTCGCACCGGCGCTCGCAAATGGAGTTACGACCCGAAAATCCCCGCCGCCGCAGAACGCGTCTACTGCTGCGGCACGATCAATCGCGGCCTCGCTCTGCTTGGCGACCTCGTCTACATCGGGACACTCGATTCACGCCTGGTCGCGCTCCATCGCGACACCGGCACGGTCGCCTGGGAAACTCCGGTCATTGACTGGCGTCAGGGTTACTCCATCACCGGCGCGCCGCTCGCTCTGAAAGATATGGTGCTCACCGGCGTCGCTGGCGGCGAATTCGGCATTCGCGGATTCGTCAAAGCCTTCGACGCCAAGACAGGCAAGCTCCGCTGGACCACCTACACCGTGCCCGGCCCCGGCGAGCCGGGCAACGAAACATGGCCCGGCGACACCTGGAAAAATGGCGGCGGGCCCACCTGGACCACCGGCGCCTTCGATCCCCAACTCAACCTCGTCTACTGGAACACCGGCAACGCCGCTCCATGGAACTGCCATGTCCGTAAAGGCGACAACAAGTGGACCGCGTCCACCATCGCCATGAACGCCGACACCGGCAAAATCGAATGGGGCTTCCAATACACGCCCTGGGACTGTTGGGACTACGATGCGGTGAGCACACCCGTTCTCGCCGATGTCGGATTGGGCGCGCGCGGCTTGGTGAAGGCGCTTTTCCACCACGACAAGAACGGATTTTTCTACGCCCTGGACCGTACCAACGGAAAGTTTCTATACGGCGATCCGATCGTGCCCGGGATCAATTGGGCGTCGGGCCTCGATCCGGAAACCGGGCGCCCGAAGGTGAACCCGGATATGATCGCCACCACCGGCGGTCCGGAGGTGGGCCCGATCATCCCGAGCCTCGAAGGCTCCATCGACTGGCAGCCGCTCGCCTACAATCCCGCGCTGAAGTATCTCTACTTCATGTCGAACCAATGGGCGATGGGTTATAAGTTCTGGGAGCTCGATAAGTTAACGCGCCCTACCAACGGGGAATGGTATCTCGGCGCCGACTACCAGCAGTATCTGACAACCGGCCATACCGGAAACTTCGTCGCCTTCGACGTTGTGAATCGAAAGGTCGTGTGGCGAACCACCAGTCCATCGCCATTCTGGGCCGGCGCCGTCGCAACATCGAGCGGACTCGTCTTCACCGGCGACATGCGTGGATACTTCCTCGCTCTCGACGCCCGGAACGGCAAAACGTTGTGGCAGTTCCAGACCGGATCGGGCATCATCGGGAGCCCGATCACTTATCAACTCGACGGGGTGCAGTACATCGCCGTGCCATCGGGCGGCATCGGCGGGGACATGACTTTCTACTACAAGGAGCCAAAGGCCGGGAACCTGTGGGTCTTTGCGCTGGACGGCGGCCCAGCCCCCCTTGTGCAGCCCGACACGAATCTGGTCACCATCGGAGGCCGGCTCCCACCCGTTGGCCAACCCGGATCGACGCTCGGTGGCCGCGTGCTGCCGGGCTACGGATTCCCGGCCACCGAAGGAGGCCAGCCAATTCCCGGTGAAGGACCTCCGCCCCAGCCCACCGGGACACCCCAGCCAAGTTCCACCGCGGCCACTCCAGAGGACATCACCCTCGGTGAGCAGATCTACCGCGCCAGATGTTTCGGCTGCCA
>JBGSME010000031.1:0-2500 GCA_041740335.1 Bryobacteraceae bacterium
CCACACCATGCACCACTGCCGGTTTATCGGCGGCGTGAAGATGTGATAGTTCTGCGCATGCACGCCGCCGAAACGGAAGTGCCCCTCGACCGGATCCTTGATCTGTGGGTTCGCGATGAACGGTCCGCCCGACAAATCGGCATCCACCGAAATTTCGAAGATGTCATTCTGATACGGACGCCCATCCGAATATAGGTTGAAGTCCCAGTAATCGTCGTAAGCTTCGTACAAGAAATAGAGCCGGTTCAACCCTTTCACCCAACCTACCTTGACCACCGCATCCAGGTCTTTCGGATCCACGCCGCCCGGGTGGCCGCAATCCTCGCCATGCAGCTTGTCATTGCGATAGGTGTACTGCTCCCCGACCATTTTCCAGTCATCCGTCTTGCCGTCGATATGCGGCATAAACGCCGGCGGAAACTGGAATATCTTCACCTCTCCCTTGCACGCGTCCAGAGCGTATGCCGCGGTCGAAGTAAGCAAAAGCGCAAACGCGCAACCCCAAGCTTGCCGGTGCCTCATCGCATCATTTCTTCCCAGGTCACTTCACGGCGCGCATCCATAGCCATTCGTCCAAGAATAGCCGTCAATGTGCTCTCGGCTCCCCGGATCGCATTGTTCTCCGGCGTGCCGCTGGCGATGTGCTCCACAAACTCATTCACTGAGTCAATCGAGATGTTCCGCGGCGATTTCTCGAATGTTTCCGCTTGCCCCTTTCCCCGAAAGTGCCGCCAATGATTCTCCGACGTCTCGATCATTCCCGTCTCCCCGAAAAACTGCTCCACCACGTCGCGATACCCCGGCGGCGCCAGCGTCGTGCCCGATAACTGGCCCTGCACCCCATTGTCATAGTCAAATGCGACAAAGTTATGATCGCGTACGTCGCCGCGCTTCGGAAGTAATTGGCCGCCGGACCCGACCGCGCTCCTCGGCTTCCCGCCCAGGAACCAATTCAGGACATCGATCGAATGCACGTTGTTCTCAACAATCAAATCTCCGGATAAATGCTTCCAACTGCCCCAAGCCGCGCTTTTCTCGGCATCGGTCACCGGCCGTGCCATCCGCTCTCCGGTGGCTCCCCAACTCCCTGAGTTCTTTACAAAGTGCGCGTGGCCCAGCCGGATCGCGCCGATCGCTCCGGAGTCGGCCAACCGCTTCGCCTTCTTGTACAACTCGCCGCTGCGCCGCTGGAATCCAAACGTAATATGCAGCTTCCGATCCGCGGAGTCGGCAATGCGAATGATTCGCTTGCATCCCTCCACATCTACCGACGCCGGCTTCTCCAGATAAATGTGCTTGCCGGCTTTTACCGCCGCTTCGAAGTGGTCCGCGTGCAGGAACACTGGCGTGGCGATGATCACCGCGTCCACATCGCTCGCCAGCAACTGGTGGAGATCTCGATACGTTTTCGGATTCTCGATGCCAATCGTCTTCTTCGCCCGCTCCATCTTCTCTGCAACGATGTCGCACAGTGCCACCACCCGCGCCGGCGTGTGCTTGGCCAGCAAACCGGCGACATAAGGCCCGCGGTTGCCCGTTCCGATCAACCCTACCGTCACCGCGCCGTTCGCCGCGCTGCCTCGAATCGCCGCAATCGGTAGCGCCGCCGCCGCCCTGCAAACCGCTCGCCTCGATAACCTCGATCCAGTGCCGGTCACCATAGCCATCCTCCCTCGCTATACCTTCTCGCCGGATGCCCGCAGCAGAGTCTCGTGCAGCGTCAGTTCATGATCGTAGGACAACCTCAGCGGCTGCCCGGACTTCAACGCCCGCGCCAACTCCTCGAAATCTCCAATGAATCGCGGCTGCGGCGCAAGTACGATCTCCTGCCACCCCGCCTTGTACGGCCCACGCGCCTTGCGCATGTGAACTTGCATTCGCGGCGGCTTCTGCTCCACGTAGACCATGAACGTGCCGTCGGTGCCGATCACTTCGAACGATCGATGATCGCCCGATCCTGCCATGCGCGCCGCCTGGAAAATCACCGCCATGGCCTTGTCATACTCAAACACCGCCATGTTGTTATCGGCCAGCGTATCGGCGATGCTCGTGTCGTGCCGCAGCCACCCTTGCACCTTCTTCGGACGCCCCAATAGATCAACCACGCGATCGATCACATGGCCGCTCAGTTCGAACAGCCCGCCGCCCCGGTACTTCGCCTCCAACGCCCGCTGCCGCGTGTCGCGGTCCGAGTTCATCGTCCCTCGTACCAGAAACACCTCGCCTAGCCATCCCTTTTGGGCCGCATCAATGGCCGCGTTAATACCCTCGTGGCTTCGCCACACATACCCCGTCTGCAACAACAACTTCTTCCGCCGGGCTTCTTCCACCAACGCCTTGAACTTCGCCCAATCGTTGCCCGGCGGCTTTTCGAGATGCAGGTGCTTGCCCGCGCCGATCACCTTGGCGCCCCACGGCAGCGCTTCCCAGATCGCGCACTGCACCACGATCAATTGAATCGAGGGATCGCCCAGCAGCTCTTGCTCGCTCACCCACCGAA
>JBGSME010000032.1:0-12354 GCA_041740335.1 Bryobacteraceae bacterium
GGCGAGGTCTTCGTTCATTCCCGGCTGGAAGTGGATGCCATGCTCGCTGAGGAGCGAACCTGCGCGCTCGAGGGCAAAGTCATACCCACCGAGCGGCGAGCCTTCGTAGCCGGTGATGTAGCAGCCAGTGTGGAGACCAGCATCACGGTCAAGCCGCATTTGCTCGAGCGGCAGGCGAACGAGCGCCTGAATCCCGGTGAGATAGACGACGCCGGAATCCGCGGTGTACTTATCGTTGAGGTTCACAAACTACCGTTCGCCGTCTGACGTCTTTTCGGTGCTGTCGCCGCCTTTGAGCGTATCGAGGAGGCTTTGCCAATCGAGCCACTCCTGTTTGCCGCGGAGGTAGCGCTCGAACCAGTTAAATTCGGTGGTCATCTTCACCATCTGATTGCGTGCGTCGGCGATGCCGTGGGTGGTTCCGGGGTAGACGAGGAACTCGGTGGGAACGCCGAGCTTGCGGAGGGCCATGTGCAACTCTTCGCTTTGCGGACGCGGCACGCGGGGGTCGCCGTCGACGACATGAATGAGAGTGGGCGTTTTGGCGTTGGCGATGTACTTGAGCGGGGAGACATTCCAATAGTGTTCGAAGCGATCATAGGGCGGGCCCTGATAGTAGAACTCGCGATTGCGCTGGACGTCGGACTGGGCGTACATGGAAATCCAGTTCATCGCGCCGGCGCCGGAGGAGATGGCCTTGAAGCGGTTGGTATGGGTGAGGATCCAGTTGGACCAATGGCCGCCGGCGCTCCATCCCATCACGCCCATGCGGGTCTCGTCGACGAGTCCGGTTGCGATCAGATGGTCGACGCCGGTCATGATGTCGTCGTAGCCCTGGCGGAAGTAGTCGCCGGAGATTTCCATGCGGTGGCGTTCCCCGTAGTTGGCCGATCCACGATAGTTCGGCAGCAGGCAGACGTATCCGGCGCCGGCGTAAACATGCGAATAGTTGCTGTAGGTGGCGTTGAAGGCGAGCGTCGAGGTTCCGGCCGGGCCGCCGTGGATCTGGACGATCAAAGGGTAGCGTTTGCCGGTCTCGAAGCCGGCGGGCTTGACGAGCACGCCTTCGACCATCTTCCCGTCGCTCGATTTCCATTGGACCGTCTCCACCTTGCCGAGGGCGATGTCGCGGACCTTGGGATTGGAATCGGTAAGGGCGCGCCATTTCGGGCGCACCGCGACGTCGTCCACGCGATCGACGGCATAGTAGTTGGTTGGCGTCTCCGAATCGCTGTAGCGCATCAGCAGCGCTTTGCTGTCCTCATCCTGATCGACGCTCAACATACCCGCGATGTTGCTCACCTGGCGGACGCGGCCGGTGGCCAGCGGCACGGCGAACAACTGTTGGGTGGCGCCTTTGCCGCCGTTGAAGTAAATGGTGCCGCTGTCGGCGGACCAGAAGTCGATCCCCATGCTCTCGTCGTAATCGCCGCCGAGTTCCTTCCACGGGCCGCCTTTTACGGGGCGGACATAGATCTTCTCGTTGCGGAAGTAGGTGAAGTCGTCGGCGGCGGCAAAGGCGATGGTCCGGCTGTCGGGCGAGAAGCTGAGCGACGATTCGCGGATCTCTGCGTTGTCTGTAAGCCGTTCGATTTTGCCGGTGGCCGCTTCGAGGAGATAGAGGTCGGCGTAGGTGCTGGCCTCGGTGACGGTGCGGCGGTAGCGGTCTTTGGGAGCGCCGCGAAAACCCACCCAGTTGGAGTCCGGCGACACGACCAGGTCACTCACCGAATACGTGTCGCCGGCGGTGAGGCGTGTCATCGTTCCTGTTTCGACGTCGGCCGCCCAAAGGTGTTTGAGCGGAACTTCCTCATTGCGGATCTTGACCGTGAACTTTTTTGCCACCCGTTCCTGATTGGCCTTTTCGGCCGAATCAGCGGCCACGAAGTAGATGCGCTTACCGTCGCGAGAGAACAGGAAGCTATCGATCGAGGCCTGGTGTTTGGTCAACTGGCGAGGCGAAGCTGTGTCGAATTCGGACGCCGGAAGAATCCATATCTGCCGCTCAGTGCTCTTGCCGGCGGTGTAGGCGAGCCAGCGGCCGGTGGAGGAGAACGCGAATGCGCCAACGCCATCCTTATGCTCGCCGATGCGTCTGGCTTCGCCGCCATCGGGGCGCATGGCGTAGATTTGCCGTTGGGAGGAGGAGGCGGCGGGCGCCTCACGGTTGGAGCTGAAGACGAAATACCTGCCGCCGGGAGCCCACTGGGGCGCGGTTTCATCCTTGCCGCTGGTGAACGTCATGCGGCGGGCGGCGGCCGCGCCTTGGTCCATTGGAACCAGATAGAGGTCCGAAAATGCCTTGCCGGCTTTCCAATCGGGCTCGGAGAGAGAATAGACGGCCCACTTGCCGTCGGGGCTGACGGCGGGCTTCGAAACGGAGCGCATGGCGAGCACATCGAGAAAAGTCATGGGTCGCGGAGCGGCGTTGGCGGCCGCGACTGCCGCCGAGCAGGCAAATAGCAAAGTCCTTAGCGTCATCGGATCCTCGTGCTCCTATGCTACCGAAAATGATTTACTAGACGAATGACACGAAGAACATTCGCTTCGATGCTGGCCGCCACGGCCGTGCGCGCGGAGGATTTGCGGGTTGCGCGCTATGAGGTCTTTTCGGTTCGGGTGCCGTTTGCCGAACGTGTGCGGGAGGCGTGGACGAGGAGTTGGGAACACCAGAAGCGGGATCAGCGGGACTACGAACTGCATTTCGTGAAGCTGTACAGCGCGAGCGGGCTCGTGGGGATCGGCGAGGCGAAGATGCCGCGGGCGCAGGCGGAGGCGAAGCTGAAAGCGATGGTTGGGCGCGAGCCGCGGGAGTATTTGGGGAATGACGACATCCGCGGTCTGCTCATCGCGGCGGCGGATCTATTGGGGAAGGCGGCCGGGGTTCCAGTGGCACGGTTGATCAATCCGAAGGCACGGAAGCGGATCCAGCCGACATGGTGGAGCCAGTGTTTTCCGCCGGCGCTGATGGCGTCGGAGGCGAAGCTGGGAGCGTCGCTCGGGTACCGGATTCACAAAGTGAAAGCGCGCCCGTGGGAAGATCCGATCGCGCAGGCGTCGGCGATATGCGGGGCGATTCCGAAGTCAATGAAGGTGTGGGTGGACGCCAACTCGACGTGGGAGACGGTGGAGAAGACGATGGAGGTAACGCGGGAGCTGGCGAAGTTCAAGAACTACTTCGCGATCGAGTCTCCGGTCGCGCGGCAGAACGTGGACGGGTACAGGCGTTTGAAAGCAATGCGGAGGGAAGGGAAGCTGCCCTTGCTGGTGGCTGAGCATGTGGACGCGATGCTCACTTCAGGCGAACTGGAGACATGGACGCGAGAGGGGCTGCTGGACGCGTGGATTGCCGGCGCGCCGAAGCTTGGGGCGTACATGAAGACGCTGTCGGAGGGAGCGGAGGCGGCGCGGGTCCCGGTGTGGATTGAGCACTCGATCGACAACGGGATCGCGCAGGTGTTCCAGGCGCATCAGGTTGCCGCCTACACGGGGCTGGAATATGCGATCGCGATATCGCACGTGCTGGAGGACGATTGCATGCTGGAGCCGTTCACGGTGCGCGACGGATATTTTGCGATCGGGGACAAGCCTGGGTTGGGCGTATCGCTCGACGAAGCGGCGATCGATAAGTACAGAATCGCGTGAGGCGATATAATCGCGGAAATGGATCCACGCCGCGATTTTATCCGCAAGTCAGCCGCTGCCGCATTTACGACGTCGATATTCACGGGCAACGTGAAGGGCGCCAATGATCGAGTGAGTGCCGCGTTTATTGGAATGGGCCGAATGGGCCGCGCCAATCTTGGCGTGGCGATGAAGCAGGACAATCTGGAAGTTGCCGCGGTGTGCGATGTGTACAAGCCGCACCTGGAACAGGCGGTGGCGATGACAGACGGCAAGGCGAAGGGGATCAAGGATTTTCGCGAGATCCTGGCCGATAAGTCGATCGACGCGGTCTGCATTGCGACGCCGGATCACTGGCATCCGTACATGACGGTGGAGGCGTGCAAGGCGGGCAAGGACGTGTACGTGGAGAAGCCGATCTGCGTGACGATCGACGAGGGCGTGAAGATGGTGCAGGCTGCGCGCAAGTATCGGCGGGTTGTGCAGGCGGGCACGATGCAGCGGTCAGGAACGCACTTTCAGAAAGCCGTGGAGCTTGTGAAGAGCGGCGAACTGGGGCAAGTGACTTTCGTCCATACGTGGAACTACGGGTCTATGCCGAAGGAAGGCATCGGCAACCCGGCGGACATGCAGCCGCCGGCCGATCTCGATTGGGACTTGTGGTTGGGTCCGGCGCCGATGCGGCCGTTCAACGCGAATCGATTTGGAGTGGATCCGAAAGCGTTCTCGCACTTTCGATGGTTCTGGGATTACGCGGGCGGGATGATGACCGACTGGGGCGTGCATTTGCTGGACATCGTGCAGATGGCGTTTGACGAGGCGATGCCGACGGCGGTGACGGCGCTCGGGGACAAGTTATGGCTCACCGACAACCGGGACACGCCGGACACGCTGGCGGTGACGTATCAGTATCCGGGGTTTATCGCGACGTACGAGAACCGGAATGCCAACGATGAGTCCATGTTCGACAAGCGCTACGGCATCCTGTTTCATGGGACGAAGGGGACGCTGTTTGTGGACCGGAGCCTGTTCCGATTCGTGCCGCAGAAGGGGTCAGAGTTCACCGAGCGGGAAGTGAAGCAGAGCAACAACTCGAACATGGCGCATTGGGCGAACTTTCTCGAGTGCATGAAGACGCGCCAGAAACCGATTAGCGATATCGAGGTGTGCCAGCGTTCGACGACGACATGCCTGCTGGGGAACGTGGCGCTGCGGAGCAAGCTGCGAGTGGATTTCGATCCGAAGAAGTGGACGGCGGCGCAGCCGGAAGCACGGAAGTATTTTTCGCGTGAAGAGCGGAAGCCGTGGCGGATTGTGGTGTAGATGGGACGGGTGATCTCGGGAATCGAGGAACTGCGGTCGCTGGTTGGAGGGGAGGCGGGAGTAAGCGCTTGGTACACGATTGACCAGGAGCGGATCGACCGGTTCGCGGCGGTGACCGAGGATCCACAGTGGATCCATCTGGACGGTGAGCGGGCGGCGAAGGAGTCGCCGTATGGGTCGACGATTGCGCATGGATTCCTGACGTTGTCGCTACTGTCGGAGATGAGCCGGGATGCGATCGATCTTCGAGGCGAGTACCGGATGCGGATCAACTATGGGTTGAACCGGGTGCGGTTTCCGTCGGCGGTAAAGAGCGGGGCTCGGGTTCGGGGGCGGTTCGTGGTGGGGGCGGTGGACGATGTCGAGGGCGGGGTGCAGGTGACGTGGGAGTGTGTGATCGAAGTGGAGGGGCAGGGGAAGCCGGCGGTGGCGGCTCAGTGGCTGGTACGGGTGTATGTTTGAGGGGTTGGATTGGGTTCGAAAATTTTGTTAAGTTATTGAAAATAAACATCTTGATTGGGTTCCTCCCTTCATTTTTGTGAGTATTGCCGCTGTTGTCGGGGGCGAGAGAAACGGCAACCGGCCCTTGGATGATAGATGGGTGCGTTCGATGGCGGGCAAACCCGAGGGGCGGAAAGGGCCGGTAAAATAGGGGGCAAGTGCTGGTGGATGTAGGGGATACGGAGTTTTTTCGAAATCCGGCATTGAGCAGTGAATGATCCAGTTGAAGGCGTGTGCTGGTAGCATGGAGGGTAGCTATGCCGATGTACGAATACCGCTGCCAGGAGTGTGGCGACAAGTTTGAGCAACTTCGCCGGATGTCGGACGCCGATACCGGATTGATCTGTCCCCGCTGTGCTTCTGAGCGAGTGGAGCGGCTTTTCTCGTCGTTTGCGACCGCTGGGTGCGGCGGCGGTGGGGGCGGGCGGTTCACTTGAGCCGCTTGATGTTTCAGCCCGGCGGGCTGGAGAGCAATAAAATTTTATGCGCGGTATTTTGCTGGGATGTTGCCTGGCGCTAGCGCCCGAAGCGGCTCTGCGTCAGGAGGCTATGCCGTCGTGCATGTGCCAGTCACTGGAGGCCATGGAAGCCAACCGTGAAGGAATGGAAGCTCATTCCGAGAGGAGACTGAAGGAGGCGAGCGAGGGGTACGCGGATGCGCTCGAAAAGGAGCCGCCGCGAAAGCCGAATGCGGTGGAGCGGGCGATGATGATCCGACTCGCGCCGCACTTTTATACGCATCCGAAGGATCCGTTTCCGTTGAAGGACGCGGTAGGTATACTGCATCCGAACGGGCGGTGGATCGCCTACCATGTGTTTTGGGAAGACGACATCGACTTTCCCGACGATAACGATCCCTGCGACCACGAAGTGATGTGGCTGCAACTGAACGAGGGGCGGACGCGGGTGGAGCGGATCTTCACTTACTTTCACGGGCGGATTCTTGAAACGCCGTTCGCGGGCACTGGTCCGGTGCGGGTGGTGTCGCAGTGGGGCAAGCACGGGACGATGCCATGGGACTGGAAGGGGCTGCCGATTGCGCCGGACGACAGCGATGTGGAGCGGGACCGCATGCCGGAGGAATGGCTGACGCTGGAGGGGTATAACCGGGCGACGTGGGACAAGCTTTCGAAGTATGGGCGACAGTCGCAGGAATCGCCGTTGGCGCGTGGGTGGCCGTTCCGGTTCGAGGGGACGTTTGCTGATTTCATCCGGTTCGAGAAGCTGGTGGATTTGGGGGCGATTCTCAAGAAGAACGAGATGATGATGGTTTCGTGCCTGAACAATGCGGTGTTGAATCGGCATTTTCTGCGGTATAACTTTGCGGCGAAGACGGAGTGGCCGTCGGCGATGTGTCACCGGGCGATGGAGGGGACGGTTTCTCAGGGGGAGTGATGGGGTAGGCAAGAGAGCGGTTCTGATAAAATGCCGGGTACGATGCAACGTCTACTTGCGCTCTCTGTGTTTCTTGTGATGGCGATGGTGATACAGGCTGGCGATTGGCCGACGTTCCGGGGGCACAACTCTTCGGGCATCGCGCCCGATAGGAATCTGCCGACCGAGTTCGGTCCGGACAAGAACGTGTTTTGGAAGACGGAACTGCCGCCGGGGCATTCGTCACCGGTGATTGTCGGGGACCGGATTTATTTGACGGGGTACGAGAAGGACAAGATCCTGACGTTTGCGCTGGACCGTCAGAGCGGGAAGATTCTGTGGCGGCGCGATGCGCCTCGGCCGCGTGTGGAGAGTTTGCACAAATCGAATTCGCCGGCATCGCCGAGCGCGGCGAGTGACGGGAAGAATCTGTTTGTGTTTTTTACGGACTTCGGGATGTTGTCGTACGGTCCGGATGGGAATGAGCGGTGGCGTGCGCCGTTGGGTCCGTTCAACAATCCGATGGGGCAGGCGGCGACGCCGGTGTTGGCGGGGAATTCGATTCTGCTGCCGTGCGATCAGGAGAGCGGATCGTTTTTCGTGGCGCTCGACAAGGACACGGGCGCGGTGAAGTGGCGGGTGGAGCGGCCGGAGTTCACGCGTGGGTTCTCGACTCCGGTGCTTTATCAGCCGACCGATGGCGGCGCGCTGCAGGTGCTGCTGGCGGGGTCATACCGTCTGGTGGCGTATGAGGTGGAGACAGGCAAGGAAGTTTGGTGGGTACGCGGGTTGACGTGGCAGTTGAAACCGACGCCGGTGATGGACAAGGAGAATATCTATGTTCTGGGCTGGGCTGGCGAGGCGGATCCGGGGCAGCAGGAGAATGTACCGGAGTTCGCCGAGGCGTTGAAGCAGATGGACAAGAACGGCGATGGGAAGATCCAGAAGGACGAGATGAACGATCCGAAGCTGGCGAAAGCCTGGGAATCGGTGGATCTGGATTTGTCGGGGGCGATGGAGGAGCGGGACTGGAAGTTGTATCAGGCGAAGCGGTCGGTTGTGAACGGGGTGAATGCGTTCCGGTTGGGCGGAAAGGGGGATATGACGGAGAAGAGCACGTTGTGGCGGTACAGCAAGTCACTGCCGAATGTACCGTCTCCGCTGCTTTATGATGGGGTCCTCTATTTGTGCAAGGACGGGGGTATTTTTACGGCGCTGGACGCCAAGACGGGGAATGTGTTGAAGCAGGCGCGGATCACGGGGGCTCCGGGGAATTATTTTGCGTCGCCGTTGGCGGCCGATGGGAAGATCTTTACGTTGTCGGAAGAAGGGAAGTTAGCGGTGATCAAGCCGGGGGCGGAGTGGGAAGTGATCCGGGTGAATGACTTCAATGATTCGGCGCATGCGACTCCGGCGATTGCGGACGGGAAGATGTATGTCCGGACGCACTCGGCGTTGTACGCGATTGGGAATCGGGAGTAGGGGGGGCGGCCTTGGGCCCGCCCCACAAACGGGCAAGTTTGCTTAGCGGGACGGTACGGGTTCTTTGGGTTTGTCCGCGGTCTTCTTCTTGCGGTTGGTGCTGGGCCAGCCGGGTTTGAGTACTTGGCGGGCGCGCCCGAGGGCGAGGTTGTCTTCGGGAACGGCGTGGGTGATGACCGATCCGGCGGCGACGTAGCTGCCTTCGCCGACTTCGATGGGGGCGACGAGGGTTGAGTTGCTGCCGACGAAAGCGCCTTTGCCGATGCGGGTTTTGTGTTTTGCGGCGCCATCGTAGTTGCAGGTGATGGTGCCTGCGCCGATGTTGACGGCGGGGCCGATTTCGGAATCGCCCAGGTAGGCGAGGTGCATGGCTTTGGAGCCTGCGCCGAGGCGGGTTTTCTTGAGTTCGACGAAGTTGCCGATGTGGGCTCCGGGTTCGACGTCGTTATCGAGGCGGAGGCGGGAGAAGGGTCCGATGTGGGCATCGCGGCCGACGCGCGAGGTTCCGATCAAGGTGTAGGAGTCGACGAGAACGCCGTCTTCGAGGACGGAGTCGCGAATGATGGATCCGGAGCCGATGCGGCAATCCTGGCCGATGGCGGTACGGCCGAGGATGCGGGCGTAGGGCTCGACGATGGTGTCCTGGCCGATGGTGACGTCCTGGTCAATGGCGACGGTTTCGGGCTGCTCAATGGTGACGCCGTCGAGCATGAGCTGGCGGGTTTTGCGCAGGCGGAAGAGGCGATCGACTTCGGCGAGTTCGACACGGGTGTTGATGCCGAGGAGTTCGCTGGGGTCCTCCAGGAGCATGGGAGCGACGGCGTGGCCGTTGGCGCGAAGGATCTCGATTATGTCGGTGAGATAGATTTCGCCGGAGGCGGCATTGGGTTGGATGGCGGCGAGGTATTCCCAGAGCAAGGCGGCTTGAAAGCAGTAGATGCCGGAGTTGATTTCGGCGATTTTGCGTTGTTCGTCGTTCGCGGCCTTTTCTTCGACGATGGCGGTGACGTTGCCGTCCTGATCGCGGACGATGCGGCCGTAGCCATGGGGGTTGTCGAGAACGGTGGTGATGAGGGTGGCGGCAACGCCGGATTCGCGGGTGCGGCGGACGAGTTCGAGGACAGTTTCGGCCTTGAGGAGGGGGCAATCGCCGTAGAGGACGACGACGAGGCTTTGGGGATCGAGGTTGGTTGCGGGAGCGAGGGCCTGGCGGCACATTTCCATGGCGTGGCCGGTTCCTTTTTGCTCGCGCTGCTCGGCGAAGCGAACGCCGGCGGGAGCGAGGGTATCCTGCACCTTTTGGCCCTGATGACCGACGACGACGACGATGTCCTCCGCGGCGGCGACGGAGCGGGCAGCGCGAACGACGTGTTCGACGAGGCTGAGGCCACCGGCGCGATGGAGGACTTTGGCCTGTTTCGACTTCATCCGGGTCCCGAGGCCGGCGGCGAGGATGGCGACACTGACTCGATTATTCATGGTTCTCCTCTACAATCGGCGGCAGCGGCCGATTTCGGTAGTGGGTTCAATAGCCGCCGGTGGCAGCGATTGCCGCTCCGCGCATACCGAGGCGCGAGGCGCGGGATTCCTGTGCCAACTCGACGGCGACGGAGGCGATGGCCTGAGGGGAGTGGCGAATCTGGTCGCCACGGGCGAGAAGGTGCCGTCCGACGACACGGAGCTGCATTTCGGCGAGTTGTGGATAGTCGTTCTGGACGGGAAAAACCTTTTGCGACGCGTAGCGGCGGCGGCGAGCGCCGATGATGGGGCGGGTGTTGATGACGACGGTATCGACGAGGCCTGAAAACGAGTGGCGGAAGAGTTCGCGGACATGGTCAGAGGCGGTGAAGCTCATGGTTTCGCCGGGCTGCCACATGAGATTGACGAAGTAGCATTTGCGGGCGCGCGAATTTCGGATGGCTTCGGGGATGCCGGCGACCAGGAGGTTGGGGATGACGCTGGTGTAGAGCGATCCGGGCCCCATGCAGATGAGATCGGCCTGTTCGATGGCGGCGAGGGTTTCATCGAGAGGTTTGCAGCGTTTGGGGCGGAGGTTGATGGATTTGACGGGAAGTTTGCTGCGGCTGATTTTGGTTTCGCCTTCGACGGTGGTGCCGTCTTCGAGGATGGCTTCGAGGGTGCAGTTGGCGGCGGTGGAGGGGTAGATGCGACCGCGGGAGGCGAGGACTTCGGAGGAGAGTTTCACGGCTTTGCCGAAGTCGCCGGTGAGGTGAGTGAGGGCGGTGAGGAAGAGGTTCCCGAAGCTGTGTCCTTTGAGTCCGCGGCCTTCCTGGAAGCGGAACTGGAACAGTTGGGAGAGGAGGGCTTCGTCCTCGGAGAGGGCGACCATGCAGTTGCGGATATCGCCGGGGGGTAGGACGTCCATTTCGCGGCGGAGGCGGCCGGAACTGCCGCCATCGTCGGTGACGGTGACGACGGCGGTGATTTCGATATGAGGCAAGCGGGAAGGCAGAGCTTCGGCGAGCGCGCTTGGAGGGGGGACGTATTCCTTAAGTCCGCGGAGGAGGGAAGACAGGCCGGTACCCCCGCCGATGGCGAGGATGCGGAGGGGACCGTGCAGAGGGATGACCTGCTTGGCGAGACTCACAGTCGTATGGTTCCGATCACTAACTATATTCTCCGTTAAGCGGTATCTAGAGTCCAAGCGCTCCGCGGATTTTGGGAATCCGGGCGAGTTTTTGGAAATCGGTGTCGTCGCGGGGGGCGGCCTCGGAATCGCCAGGATTGCCTGCGCATACGGCGATGGCGTAATGCATGTGGCCGGACTGGGCGTTTTCCTGGAGGGCTTGGCGGCGGAACGGGCCGGCCTGGTTGAAGGCTCCGCGGTTCAGCGAGGCGAGTCCAGAGGTATAGGGATCCAGCGGGCTGCGCGGATTCTGTGCAAGCGCGGAATTGGGTTGGTGGAAGGCCGCCATCGCATTTTCGAAGATCTGCTGATAGTTGCGAGATCGACGCGAGTCTCGGGGTGCGGCATGGCGGCCTTGGCGGCTATAACCGGGATAATTCATCTGCTGGCTCCGAGCGGAGCGCGTGAGGCGCCCCGAACCGTATCTTGCTATTTTACACGGGTGCGGGAATCGGGGCCGGGGCGGTAGCGGTCGAGGACGTCCCAGAGGCGCATGCGGACGCGGTCGGCTTGAGGCCCGGCTTTGCCTGGGGGGATGTGTTTGGTTTCCAGGTCGTCGGCGGAGATGTCGAAGAAGCGACCATCCTCGTAGAGCTTGTAGCGTTGGGTTCGGGCGTAGCGGGAGAGGTGGTAGCCATTCTTTCCGTCGCCGGGAAGCGGGTCAAAGTGGCAGAACTGCCATTCGCGGGGATTGCCGCGCTGGCCTCGCAACTGGGGCAGGAAAGAAACGCCGTCGAAGGTGGTGCGGGGAAGGCGAACGGCGCCGGCTTCGGCTATGGTGGGGATAAAATCGGTGGAATCAATTAAATCCTCTGAGACGCGACCGGGTTGGGCGATTTGGGAACCCCAGTTGGCGATGAGGGGGACGCGGGTTCCCGCGTCGGTGGTAAGGCCTTTGCCGCCTTGGATGACGCGATTGCCGAGCCGGGAGCGGATGGAGCGATCGGTACCGTTGTCGCCGTAGAACAAGACCAGGGTATTGTCGCGGAGGCCGGCACGGTGGAGGCGGGTGACGAGGCGGCCGACGATGTCGTCCATGTACTCGACCATGTCTTTAAACTGGCTGGTATCGCTTTTGAGGCGCGTGGTGTTCCAGGCGGCGCTTTTGGGCGTCGCCGTGAAAGGGCCGTGGGTGAGGGCCATGGGGTAATAGCAAAACCAGGGTTTGGACTTGTTTTCGTCGATGAAGTCGCCGAGGAAGTTGGCGTAGATGTCGGGCCCGTACTCATCTTTGCGGTTGCGGACGAGCTGGCCGTTGATCTCGTAGGTGGGGTCGCCGTAGCGGGAGCCTTTGTCCTCGGTATGGCCGGTGTGCCAGAGGCACCATTTGTCGAATCCGGCGTTTTTGGCGAGGGTGCCTTTGCCTCGCCATTGGGGCCAGAAATCGGGAGGATTGTAGCTCC
>JBGSME010000033.1:0-3276 GCA_041740335.1 Bryobacteraceae bacterium
CCGGCCGGGATTTGCCCTCGGTCGGGCGGCTGCGGTGTCCCCAGCGGACCGGGGGCCTGCCCCCGGGTCTATCAACTTCTGCCGCACACCGGTTCATACCAATGAGAGAGGGGAACAGTCCGCCCTGCGCTGGACTGTCCCCCTTTTTTTTGCGCCGCACTCTTAAAGTCTTGAGAGCGCCACGCCCTGCGCCGGCGCACTAGTTCTCGCCATTGATCGCAATCCCAATCTGCGCCTGATCAAACGAAGGCCCGCCGAACGCCGCCGTGTAGCTCATCTTGCCGCTATCGGTCGAAGTGCCCCAACTGGCCGCCGTGCCCCAGATCGCCGATGTGCCCCAGATCGCCGAGAACCCTTCGGTGCCGCCTGTACCCCAAATCGCCGACGTACCCCAGACCGCCGATGTTCCCCAACTGGCCGCCGTGCCCCAGATCGCCGATGTTCCCCAGATCGCCGACGTACCCCAAATTGCCGACGTTCCCCAGATCGCCGACGTTCCCTTCAAGCTCGTCGTTCCCCAGATCGCCGACTCCGATGTCACCAACAGCACCTGCCCGGTCGCCGGATCGTAAACCACCGGCGGCGACAAGGCCCGCGTCTTCGACTTCAATGTGTCCGTGGTGTTCAGCGCCGCGTTGACATCGAGGTACCCTACGCCCACAGTGAAAATGTCGTACTGGCTCCGGAACGTCTGCCCGGTCGCCGGATCGGTGGCCACGCTCGTCGTCGGAAATTGCTTGGAGGCGCTCTTCATCAGGCGCGCCTTCACCGTATCGGGCGAAAGCGACGGATCTTTCTCGAGCATCAGCGCCGCCGCCCCGCTCACCATCGGCGTCGCCATGCTGGTTCCGCTCATGCGGAAGTACAGGCTGGAGGCGAACGCACCGCTGGCCTCCGCGGCAAGGCGGTTGCCCGGATACTCCTCCACCAGATAGCTGTCGCGGACCAATGCCGAAACGATCCGGTTTCCCGGCGCCACCAGGTCCGGCTTCACAATGTGGTCGATCGAGGTAGGCCCCTTGGAGCTGTAGCTGGCAATCAGATCGTCGCCGCGCGAAGCGGTCATCATCGTCTTCATCGCGCCAACTGTGATCACGTAAGGATCGTTGCCCGGCGCGGCGATCGTGCCGTACCCGTCGTTGCCCAGGGAATTGTCGCGGCCGAAGTTGCCCGCCGCCACCACCACTACAATTCCGCTCGTCCAAGCTTTCTCCACTGCCTGGCACAACGGGTCGTCGGCGAAGCTGTCGAGCGCCGGCCGCCCCAGCGACAGGTTGATCACGCGAATGTTGTACGTCTTCTTCAGCGCGATCGCCCGGCTGATCGCGTCAATCACGGCGCTGTCGCTCCCTGCGCCCTCCCGGTCTAACACCTTCAGGCTAATGATGTTCGCTTTCGGAGCAATCCCCAGGAACGGATTCTTGCTCAGGTTGGACAACCCGCCATTGCCGGCGATGATCCCGGCCACGTGCGTACCGTGCCCAAATTCGTCATCGGCCGTTCCGCCGATCAGGGACTCGCTATAAACCACCCGGCTCGTCAAGCCCTGGTAAAGGTCCCAGTGTTTCGCCACGCCGCTGTCGATCACCGCAATGCCGATCCCTTCGCCGTCCCATCCGGACGCATGCGCGATGTCGGCGCCTGTGGTCGGCGTAGCATAATCGAGCGAACCGCGGACCTTGCGGTCGAGAGAAACGTAAGTGACGTCGGTATCCTCTTCGGCCAGCGCTTCCAGATCGGCGCGTGTCCCCTCGAAAACCAGCCCATTGACCAGGGGCAGGTCTTTCTTCTTCGTTAGCTTGTTCTTTTTTGCCTTGTCTGCGTGCTTGGCGTTGGTCGGCGTGGAGTAAGTTATGATCGCGGAAACGGTCTCGCCTGGCGCCTTTGAGTCCAGATCGGCCGAAGTCTTCTTCTTCGCCCAGATCCCAGGAACTGCCAGTAGCAGCGTCAATACGGTTGTCAGGATCAGTTTCATTCTTGTCCTTCTGCCCCAGTCGGGACGTTTCCAAGAGATGCAAGCGTGGCACCAAACTCCCGCCGCCGCAAAACGCTGCAAACAAACAACCGGTTCGTTTCGGACTCTGCCCGCCACCGGACAATTTGACCGGCTTCCCGACGCCTTGTCCTGTGATACTGCTGAACTTCCGGAGTGGACTACTCGAGATTCTGGCGTCGCAGCATCTCGCGCACCGCTCGGGCGGCAAGCGATGCCACCCGGAACCCCTCGGCCGCCGGATCCGGCTCGATCAGCCCCATCCCCTCCAAACGGTCGCACCGCTCCTGCCAGTCCACGCGCCGGTCCGACAGGATTCGATCGAGGTCGGCCACCGTCAATCCGCCATGCCGCAGAATCGCCAGCAGAGCGAACGAATCGGTCCGGTCCAACTCCGCCATCAGCCGGTCAAACGCCGGCTCTCGCGGTTGCTGCACGAACACCACCCCGCCCTCCACACGCTCGATCGACTCGGACCACAAGTGCAGCGCCGAGCGGAATACACCCTCGGACTGATCGTGCAGCGTCTCAAAGAAGACGTCCCGGGGATCGTCCTCAATTCCCAGCCATCGCCGCAGCCCGCTCACCGGCCGCCGTCCCAACGGAGCAAACTGCAGCCGCAGCGCCGAAAGGTGATGCCGGTAAAGGATCGCCCGGCGCAAATCGTCCGGCGAAACCGACATCGCATTCACGCGCATTGGAAAAACGCGCCCCAGCCCAAGCACCGCATCCAGGTACGCAAACGCCGCCTCGTTGATGCTGAACACCCACATCGTCGCGCTCAAGCTCGATTCGACAATCGACATCAATTCGCGAACCGCCTCAAACCCGCCCACCGTCGCTGAAAAGCTCCTCTCCAACTCCTCGAGCACAATCACGCGCCGCCCCGCGGCCAACTCCTTCCGTATATCGCGGTCCGCTGGCGTATTGAGAAGATCGCGGATAAACTCCTGCATCTCCGCCGCCGTCTGCAGCCGCCGCCCAAACTGGCTCCGTACCAGCGGGAGATCATCCCCCTTTCCCGCCATCGCACAGTTGAGCAGGCTCGTCTTGCCGCTGCCGCGCGCCCCCACCACGATCACCGCAGTCCGTCTACCTTCGCCAAAGGCTTCCATCGCCGTCGCGAAGCCCTCCAATTCATGCTCCCGGCCAATCAGAAATCGCGGATCCTCCACCGGCTCATGCCGGAACAACCGCCGATAGAGACGCGGCAGGTCGGCCGCGCGAGGCCAGCGCTCGAACAGCCGGTCGAGATCCACCCGCTCCACCACCGGATCCAGCCT